>JALONX010000277.1 GCA_025454695.1 Chloroflexaceae bacterium | reverse complement strand
AGCGGTGGAGCTGAGCTATCGCTATTATGACTTTAACAACCCCCAGTTGCTGGTTTCGCCGCCGCCTGCCGAGGCGGTGGAAGCGGCCAATGTCGGGGGCAGTGCGAGTCCGCTGCGGCAGCTTGGTGCATACCTGCGGCAAGGCGCTATCTTCACCCGCTAGTTGCATTAAAACTGGTTGTGGCTATCACGCCCGCCCCTGACCATGGCCAGGGGCGGGCGGCTTTTTTTTGGCACCCAATTTGCATTACTAGCTTCTTGGAGCTTAGACAAGGTTTCAAAATTAGCCGATTTACTTTACAGTTTGCCACCCACACATCGTTTGCGAGAGCGAAATCCTGTAAATCCTGTAAATCTTGTCAGAACCTTGTCTTACATCAAAAAGGAGAAGCCAGCAATGACACAACCAGCACCAATTACCCTTTACGGAGTGTACGACGACGCTGATCGGGCAGACAAAGCCATGCAAAGCCTGCTTGCGTCCGGCTATCAGCAAGAAGATGTGATTCTCATCAGCGACTCGTCTGGGCGTGGCCCGGCAAGCGCTGGTCGCCAGGGCAACTTCGACGACACCGAGGGCCACATGCAGGATCGCAGCCTGGAGCGCAAAGGCAGCTTTGCCGACACCGAGGGCCACTACCACGACCGCAACCAGGAGCGCAAAGGCAGCTTTGCTGATGCGGAACCGGCCTACCACAACCTGAACGAGCAGCCCCAGGGCAGCTTCGCCGACCAGGAGACCGAAGCCGATGCGAGCGGGGACGACGAGGTGCTGAGCCAGCTGCGGCACATGGGGCTACCCGAGTCCGATGCGGTGATTTATGCCGATCGGGTGCGCAACGGCGAGCTGCTGCTCTTCCTGCGCCACCGCGAACAGGCCATCGAGCGGTAAGCTCTCACAAAGGCACAAAGGCACGAAGGATCGCAGATAAACGTTCATGAGCAAATTCTTTGTGTCTTTGTGCCTTTGTGAGAAAATGATGTTAGCTGCGGATGATGGCCAGCACTTCGTCGCGGCGCTGCTCCATTTCTTCATGCGAAGCGATGGACTCCAGGTTCAGGCGCATGAGCGGCTCGGTGTTGGAAGCCCGCACATTGAAGTGCCATGTAGGGTAGTTCACCGAAATGCCGTCCATGGTGTGCTGCTCGGCATCGCTGTAGCGGGCGGCCAGTTCCTGCATTTTGGCCTTCGGGTCGGCCACGGTGGAGTTGATTTCGCCGGAGATGAAATATTTTGCCTCCAGCGTTTTGAGCAAGTCCGACATTTGCACGCCCCGCTTTGAAAGCATTTCTAGAATGTAGAGCGAGGGGATAATGCCTGAGTCGGCGTAGTTGAAGGACTTGAAGTAGTAGTGGCCGGTGACTTCGCCCGCAAACACGGCATCTTCATTGGCCATGCGCCGCTTGATAAAGGCGTGGCCCACCCGCTCCATCAGGGGAATGCCGCCATCGGCCTTGATCAGATCGGGCACGGCCCACGAGGCCCGCACGTCGTAGAGAACTTTCGCCCCCGGATGCTTCTCCAGCAGATACTGGCCCATAATCGCGGTCAAAAAGTCGCCTGAAATAAAATCACCCCGGTCGTCAATGGCGAAGAAACGGTCGCCGTCGCCGTCGAAGGCGAAGCCAATGGCCGCCCCTTCGTCCTTCACGCGCTGCTGCAATTCAGCCCGGTTTTCGGGTTGCAGCGGGTCGAGGCCGTGGTTGGGCAGGGTGCCATCCGGGTCAAGGTAAAGGCCGATCAGCTGTACTGGCAGATGTTTGTAGACCTCCTGCAAAATCGGGCCGACCATGCCATTGCCGGTGTCCACCACCACCTTGAGCGGCTTGATCGCACTCACATCAATCAGCGATAGCACTTCGTTGACGAACTGCTCCTGAAAATCATGGGCGGTGATGCTGCCCTTGCGGCTCGCGGTGGGAAACTCTTCACTCTCCACCAGGCGGCGCAGATCCTGAATTCCGGCGTCGCCGCTGAGCAGGTAGGGCATCTGCTTCACCATTTTGAATCCGTTGTAGGCCTTGGGGTTGTGGGAGGCCGTGACCATCATGCCGGGCAAGCCCAGCTGGGTGCAGGCATAGTAGTACTGATCGGTGCTGACCATGCCAATGTCCACCACATCGGCCCCCTGGTCGGTAATGCCACGGGTCACTTCGGCGAAGAGTGAAGGGCCAGAGGTGCGCATGTCGCGGCCCACCACCACCTGCTCCGCCCCTAAAAAGGTGACAAACGCCCGCCCAATCAGATACGCGACCGGCTCGTTTAAATCAGTTGGATAAATGCCACGAATGTCATAGGCCTTAAAAATCGAAGGATTAACCTGCATAATGTTTCCTCCAGCAGCAGAAGATTACACAACCTGCGACTCACGCCGCTGGTATAGTACCATATGCCAGATGGAGAAGGGATGGAGGGGGTAAGGGCGGGCTGTGCTATAATCCGTCGTATTATGATCAAGCGACTGAAACAGACTGCCCCTGCTTATGGGCTGAAACCTCTGGTTCATCGCCTGCGGCTGGCTCGCCTCGCGGTAATCCATCGCCTGCGCAACGACCAGTCTGTTGCTGCTGCTGCCTCCGCCTTGCCTGCGCCATTTATCGTTGGTGCGCCTCGCTCGGGGACAACGCTGCTGCGATTTATGCTTGATTCTCACCCGGAGCTTGCAATTCCTCCAGAGACTGACTTTATCGTAGCAACCATGAATCTATGGAGTCGCGGTAGTGTCTTACGACGTGATTTCTTTCAAACGCTTACCCATTGGCCTCCGGAAGCATCGGGGTGGAAAGATTACCACGTGTCAGAAGCCGCGTTCTGGGAAGCGCTTAAGGCGGTTGAGCCATTCACTGTTGCGGAGGGGTTACGCTGTTTTTATCGCCTATATGCAGCGCGCTGGCAGAAGACCCGCTGGGGTGATAAGACCCCATACTACGGCCCGTATGTCAAGGCCATTGAGAGGTTGTTGCCTGAAGCGTACTTTGTTCATATCATTCGTGATGGACGTGATGTAATGCTTTCACTGCGCGATCTGTGGTTCGCGCCAAGCAAAGAAGTAGGTGCATTAGCTCACTTCTGGCAACAGCACGTTACGCTTACTCGGGCGCAGGGGCAACGATGCCCGCACTATCTTGAGGTGCGCTACGAACAATTGATACAGGAGCCGCAGGTTGTGCTTCAGCAGATTTGTGATTTTTGCCAGTTAGATTTCCATCCAAACATGGAGTCCTATTTTAAAGAAGTGCCAGAGCGCCTCGCCGATGTACATCCACGGATAGCTCTCGACAACACTGTGGTACGAACCATCGCCATGCGCCTCGACCATCATAAGCTTACCATTACGCCGCCTAACCGTTCACGAGTACAGGCCTGGAAGCACCGAATGAGTCTATCGGAACGGCGGCAATTTGAGCAGGTAGCCGGGAAGTTGCTGGATTCATTGGGATATGAGATTGGCGGTGTATAAGGGAAATATCTCTTATGTCGCTCATTTAACACCTTCTTAACCTCTCCTTTTCTCGTCGTTAACGAACATCGAGCATACTATAGCTGTCGGTCGTCGTCTCTTTTGCCTTTTGCTATTGCCCCATTCACCCCCAGTGGGGCTACCGACATCCCGATTGTTCTCGCATACGGCACGTCGCTGTGCCACTACGGAGGAGATGCATGCGTTTGCCACGTGTTGCTTCGTTTGTGATGCTGCTGGCCTTCTGCCTCAGCAGCCTGCTGCTGCCCACGGCCCAACCGGCCCTGGCGGCACGGGAAACCCCGCTCGGAACGCAGATTGTTCGTTTTTCGCAGTTTAATGCTTCGCTCAATCGCAACGCCGAGGGCCAGCTGGTGGCCGACCTTTCCAACCCCAACGGCGACTCGCCCACCATCACCCAGGCGAAAACGGTGGCCGAGATTATTCAACGCACCAACCCCGATGTGCTGCTGATCAATGAGTTTGATTATGTGGCCGATGGCAGCGCCGCCCGCCTGTTTAACGACAATTTTTTGGCAGTGAGCCAGAACGGTGCGCCCCCGGTGAGTTACCCCTATTTCTTCGTCGCTCCGTCCAACACCGGGGTTGCGTCCGGCTTCGATCTCGACCGCAACGGGGTGGTTGTTTCCACGCCGGGGGCACCGGGCTATGGCAACGATGCCTTTGGTTTTGGCAACTTCCCCGGCCAGTTTGGCATGGTGGTCTACTCGAAGTATCCAATTGACACCGGCAAGGCCCGTACTTTCCAGAACTTTTTGTGGAAGGATATGCCGGGCGCTCTCTTGCCCACCCTGCCCGACAGCGGTGAGTCCTGGTACTCACCGGAGGCGCTGAACGTTTTCCGGCTCTCCTCCAAGAGCCACTGGGATTTGCCGATTGCCATTGGTGACCGCACCGTGCATGTGCTGGCCAGCCACCCCACGCCGCCGGTCTTCGACGGGCCGGAGGATCGCAACGGCAAGCGCAACCACGACGAAATTCGCTTCTGGGCTGACTACATCACTCCCGGCCAGGGCGACTACATCTATGACGATAAGGGCAACCGGGGCGGGCTGCAACCTGGGGCTAGCTTCGTCATTATGGGCGACCAGAATGCCGACCCCAACGATGGCGACAGCTTTGATTTTGCCATTCGCCAGCTGCTCAACAGCCCGCTGGTCAACACTAGCATCTTCCCCACGAGCGAGGGCGGCGTGCAGCAGGCAGCCTTGCAGGGCCGGGCCAATGCCAACCACAAAACCCCGCCCCAGTTCGACACCGCCGATTTTGCCGATTCAACGCCGGGCAACCTGCAGGTGGATTATGTGCTGCCCTCGGCGGACATACGCATGGTGGAGGCCGAGGTGTTCTGGCCCCTCAACACCGATCCGCTGTTCCGGCTAGTTGGGGTGTTTACCCCCAGCCTGCCTGGCGGCTTTCCCAGCTCCGACCATCGGCTGATCTGGGCCGACCTCGACCTGATTCCCAGTGTGGCGGCCAAATTCGAGACCCGCTCGATCTTCGACCTTGACCCAGAAGCCGTGCCGCCTGGCGGGCGTGAGGGCGACGCCGACGACCCGGCGATCTGGATCAATCCTAACGACCCGGCGCAGAGTATTGTGATTGGCGTGCTGAAAAACGGCGGGCTGGATGTCTACGATCTTGAAGGTAACGTGCTGCAATCCATCAGCGCCCCGCCCGGCCAGCGTTTGCGCTACAACAATGTTGACCTGCAATACGGCTTTAACCTGGGCGGCCAGCCGGTTGACCTGGCGGTTGTCACCGACCGGCGCAACGACCTGATGGTCTTCTACCGCATTAACCCCCAGACGCGGCAGCTGGAGGATGTGACCGCCCCGAACCTGCCCCGCGTTTTCACCGCCGACTCGCCGGAGGGGCTGGAGAACCAGGAAACGGTCTACGGCGTGGCCCTCTACCGCGATGCGAACAACAGCTTCTATGCCTTTGTGAGCCAGCGCAGCAACAACAAAATTGCTCAGTTGGAACTACGTGACAACGGCGCGGGCCGGGTGACATGGAGCCTGGTGCGCACCCTCACCGTGCCCATCTTCAACGACGACCTGGAAGAGTCGCAGGTTGAGGGCATGGTGGTGGATCAGGAGTTGGGCCTGCTTTATGCCGGGCAGGAGAATGTGGGCATCTGGCGCTTTGCCGCCGCCGCCAACGGCAGCACCACGGGCGAGCTAATCCACAAGGTCTACCCCGACGGCACTGAACTGAAGGCCGACGTGGAGGGCCTGACGATCTACTACGGTCGTGATGGCAGCGGCTACTTGCTGGCCTCCAGCCAGGGCGACAGCACGTTTGCCGTCTTCGACCGCCAGGGCAACAACCCATTCCTGGGCAGCTTCCGCATTGGCGACGGCAACGGCATTGATGGGGTGCAGAACTCCGACGGGGCCGACGTGGTGAATGTGCCGCTGGGGCCGAACTTCCCCCGTGGCCTGCTGGTGGTGCATGATGGCTCCAACGACCCGCCGCTGCCGGTGGAGGACGACGGCGAGATTGCGAATGTCAACACCAACTTTAAGCTGGTGGCCTGGGACGCCGTGGCGAGCGCCTTCCCGGTGCAACTCCAGGTGGACACCACCAGCTACAACCCCCGCCGCGAGCGACTCACGCCGGTGCTAGATGGCTTCAACCGCGCCGATGGCCCTGTGCGCGGAAGCCCACCCAACGTGCCCTGGTATGGTGTCCAGGGATTGCGCGGCTACCGCATCAGCGGCAACCAGCTTGATGTGGAGAGCGGCGGGCCGATCTACTGGGCTGAACGTTTTGGCCCCACTCAGCAAGCCTTCGTCACCTTCACTCAGGTGGATGCCAACGCCAGCCGCCAGAGCCTGGTGCTGAAGATGCAGGGAGCCACCGTCGCCAGCGGGGCGCTGCTGGTACATGTGGGGGTGGGGCAGATCAGCGTGGAGAGCTACGGCCCGGGCAATCGCAGCACGACCCTGGCCAGCTTCCCGGCCAACGTCCGCAACGGCGACCAGGTGGGCGCACAGGCACTGGCCGATGGCACGCTGCGCGTCGTCGTCAACGGCGTCGAGGTCGGGCGAGCCAGCGCTAGCGCTTTTGCCAACCAGGGCGGGCGTATCGGCCTGCTGTTCGAGAACGCCAGCGGTGCCGTGCTGGACGACTTCGGCGGCGGCAGCATACGGTAGGGCCTCAGCATTGATCCGCGAAGGGCGCGAAGAAGCGCGAAGTTTTAGCGCGCTGCCTTCACGTCCTTCGCGGACGACACATCGTTGTGCCAACGTGTTGTAACATCCTGGTTCGCCCTGCGTATATGATGCAGTGACGATGGTATGTCGCGCTTCCAATCTGCAATCTACACGTCAGGAGAAGTCCATGCACAATTTGCGTCGTGCCCTGTGTGTTGGCCTGCTGCTGCCCGTGCTGGCGTTGAGTGCCTGTGGTGGCGGTAGCCAGGGCCTTGACCCGAACCAGGTGCCGCAGGCCGTGCGCACCGCGTTTGCCAGCCAGAACCCCGGTGTCACCCCGGTCTGGGAGCGGCAGCCTTATGGCTATGAAGCTGTTTTTACCCAGAACAATCAGGAATATGAGGTCGAATATGCCGCCGACGGACGCTGGCTGGAAACCGAGTATGAGGTAGCAGCGTCGCAATTCTCGCAGCAGGTGCTAGAACGGGTAAGCCGCGAACATCCTGGCTTCCAGGTGACCAAACACGAGATTGAGATCACGCCGCAGGGCACATTTTACGAAGTGGAAATCACCCAGGGCAGTACTGAATACGAACTCTACTTCGACCAGAACGGCAATCCCGCCCGCAATGCAAATGAGGATGCGTAAGCCAAGAAACGTGAAGCGTGAAACGTGAAGCGTGCTTTTGTGCG
>JALONX010000276.1 GCA_025454695.1 Chloroflexaceae bacterium | reverse complement strand
TTTTTGCGAAAGAAAAAAAAGACGTCGTGTATGTGCAGTTTTAAAAATAGTTTCTCGCAAGATAGTGTTGTGCATTGAGGAAAGCTTTCGAGTTAGAAAAATGCTAATGAATATTAATTTTTTCGTTTTTGACGATTTTTATTTTAACAATCCCTGGTGGATCGCCAGCCATAACTTTTTACACTCGCCCACCTTACTGCTGATCTTTCTGGCCCTGCTGTGGCCGTTTCGAGCACGGAGCGGCACCAGGCGTTACTGGTTGTTCTGGTTCTTTGCGGGCTGCCTTTTGCACACGGCCCTGGATATTCCGACCCATGTGCGTGATGGGCCGGTCATTTTCTTTCCCTTCGACTGGCACTACCGTTTCCAGAGTACAATCAGTTACTGGGATCCGCGCTACTTTGGGCGCGAGTTTACCGTTTTCGAGATCGGGCTAAACATCGTGCTGTTGCTCTACCTGCTGGTGCCCTGGTTCTGGGGCAGGCTGCAACAGCGGCGCGGCGGCAGCCCAACACCAGAGCAGCCTACGTGAACGCCCCCACAATCTTAATCAGCGGGGCGAGCGATGGGATTGGCCTGGCTCTGGCCCGCCACTATGCCGCTACGGGGGCGCGGCTCCTGCTGCTGGGCCGCCGCCCGGCCAGTGGGCTTGGTGAGTCCTTCTTTACCGCGACGAGCTACTGCCGGGTTGACCTGGCCCAGCCCTACGCTCACGCAATTGTCAAGCGTTTTTTGCTGCACCAGGGCATTGAACGGCTCGACCTCCTGATTCACAATGCTGGGCTGGGCTACTATGGCCCGCTAGAACAGCAGCCTGCTGCTACCATCAACGACATGCTGGCGGTGAATGTGCATGCACCCATCGCCCTGACCCACGCCCTGCTGCCGCTGGTGGAACGAACCCATGGCAGCGTCGTGTTTATCAGCTCCATCGCAGCCAACCTGCCGGTGCCCCAGTATGCCGTCTACGGAGCCAGCAAAGCCGCGCTGGATGGCTTTGCCCGCAGCCTGCGGGTGGAACTGGCGGGCCGGGCGCGGGTGCAGGTGATTCACCCTGGCGCAACCCGCACCGCCATGCACGCCCGTAGCGGCGCACCGCTGGAAAAGCTGGGCTGGTCTCGCTTCCCGCCGCCGGAGCGGGTGGCCCGCGCCATTGCCCGCGCCATCGCCAGCGGACGTGACGAAACCACGATTGGCCTGGGCAATCGGATGTTGCGCTGGGCCGGGCGGCAGCTGGAGTGGCTGGGCTACTGACCGAAGACGGAAGACCGGAGACCAGAGCCGGAATGACAAGATGCCAGGATGACCGGTTTACGCAGTTCGCAGTCCGCAGTTCGCAGTTCGCAGTAGGCACCATGAACAAACATTGCGTCATAACCGGGGCAGCCGATGGCATTGGGCGGGCGCTGGCGCTGCGCTTCGGGGCGGCAGGCTACGGCATCACCGGGGTGGATGTGGACGAGGCGCGGGCCGCCCAAACTCAGGCCGAACTCCAGCGGGCGGGGGCGGAGGCCCGCTTTATCATCGCCGACCTGGGGCAGCAGGCCGGGGTTGAGCATGCAGCTGGTGAACTGGCGCAGCTGCCGCTGATTGATGTGCTGGTGCATAACGCAGGCATCAGTGCGGTGGGCCGCTTTGGTGCGCTCGACCTGGCACGGCAGCAGGCGGTGCTGCACCTCAACCTGGGGGCACCGCTGCTGCTCAGCGCGGCGTTGCTGCGGCAGGAACGCATGGGGCGGGGCGGCTCGCTGGTATTTTTGGCCTCGCTTTCGTGCTTCACCGGCTACCCCGGCGCGGCCAGCTATGCCGCCAGCAAAGATGGCCTGGCCGCCTACGCCCGCAGCCTGGCCGCCGCCCGCCGTGACCTGCACGTCCTCACCGTCTACCCTGGGCCGACGCGCACCGCCCACGCCCGCCGCTACAGCCCCGATAACCGCCGCGAGTCCCGGCGTATGCCGCCGGAACAGCTTGCTAACGCCATCGCCCACGCCGTGCAGCGACGCCAGCGCCTGCTCATCCCGGGCGCGGGCAACCAGCTGTTTGCGCTGCTGGGCCACCTCGCGCCCCGGCTGACGGAGTGGGCGATGCGGAAGACGGTGCTGGAGAAGGTGTAAATTTACCCGTATGTTGTTTACTAAATTTTTACAAAAAGGGCTGACTTTCACCAGATGCGTGTGCTATAGTTGACGGGCCGCAAATCAAAAACCTGACGAAGGGAGGATGGGTGATGATTGCATCGCTACGTCTGCTTGCCAGGCTGGTTCTTGTGCTTCCGTTACTGTTGCACCCCACGAGTGGGCTGGCGCAAAACGATGAACTGACGCAGACCAGTGGGCCAAACACGATTTATTTGCCGCTCGTTCAAGCTCCCCCGCCACCACTGATTTTTGTACCCGGAGGCACGGGCAGTAGGTTGGTTAACAATAAAGGCGAACAATGGCCAAGTATGCAACGTCTCTTTGATAGTAATGATGATGCTTTCCTTAATGTATTGCGGCTTGCACCTGATGGTAATGCGCCTTTCGCTCCAAGCGATCCTGACTATACCAGTGTGCGGGTAGGCGATATTCTACGACTGGATACTGTCTCTTTTTTAGGAGCGACTAACACCATCGACACTTACCAGACAACCATCACAACGCTCACCCAGGCAGGCTATGTGGAAGGACGAAACTTGTTTGTTTTTGCTTATGACTGGCGTAAAGATATTACTGGTCAGGCTAACCTGCTGTTACGGGAGATAGACCGGGTGCGAGTCCGCACTGGTGCGTCAAAGGTTAATATCTTAGCCCACTCCATGGGTGGCATGCTTACCCGTACTGTGTTATCAAATTCTAACAGTCATGGCAAAATTAATCGTGTCATCACACTTGGTACACCTGTACTTGGCGCGACGAAAGCTCTAGGTATGCTGCAATACCAAGCACCGTGTTTTGTTGAGAAGCCGTGGTTCACCGGTGGAGGATGTGCTACTAACGAAGCAACTTTTCAAAACGTACTGACTAACATGCCAGGTGCATATCAACTGCTGCCTAGCCCCCTCTTCGACCAGGCAGTTGGCTCTGCGCTGTATATAGACCGTGACACTAATGGTGATGGTAAAGTGGAAGGCTTCCAGAGCTATGATTACTGGGCGGGTATAGTACGATCTTCCCGCAATGCCAATCTGGTAACACAGGCCAAGGACTATCACGCAGCGAATGATGTTTTGAGACCAGTTGACCCAGCGGTTGAAATCATTCGAGTGGTCGGTACTGGTCTTAACACGCCGCAATACATCCGTGAAAGATGTGGCAACATTTTGTGCAGTGATGTCATATACAATGTGGAGTGGGATGCTAAAGGTGGCGATGGTACTGTGCCACTACACTCGGCCGATCTTCATAATCCCCTTACAGGGGTTGACCTACGGGGTAGTGGACGGAATTTCTATGCCAGCGGAGTTGAACATGGAGCTCTTGCAAGAGATGCTACGGTGCTACAACTAGCAATTGCCTTCTTTGCTGGTCGCCAGGTCATTATCGTTGACCCACCCAATCAACAGACCGGGCCAGATGTATTTGTTAGCGCCACCCCAACTGCTTTGGCAGGATTGGAGCTCAAAGTTTCTGGAGCTGCGGCGACCCTGATTACCGATCAACAGGGGCGTCACTTCGGTGCTCCTCGACTCCTTGAAAAGGAATTCATTGAAAACGACATTCCCGGTGCCAACTACTTGCGCTTTGGCGACAGCCAAAGCTTCTTCTTCAATCAACCAGGTGTGTTTACCACTCGTGTAAAGGTACTAGGGAAGGAACCAGTGCAGCTTCAGCTTGACCGTTACGCGGATGGTAGCCATCGTGAACGGGCGTTGCTTTTCGCACAACCATTACCTGTTGGGGCCAAGATCTCCGTTTCTTTCAGCAATGATACAACGTTCGCGGAGTTACGGGTGCAGCTCGACCGCGACGGCGATGGTGTGCCCGATGAGACCGTCACCCCTGCCAGCATCACCGGTGAACTAAAGATGAATGACAACTAGGATCGACCGTGATACCATGCAGGGCAGAACAACGAGAGTAGTGACCTCACGGATGAACTGGCAACTGATGCAAGGAGCGCGATATGCAAACAACGAAACGGGTGTTATGGGCCATTGCCGCCGGCTTGGCTGGCTTCGCGTTCGCATTCGGGGCATATGCCGCAGCAATGTTGGTGTTTCTTGATCGTTTTGCTGGGTTATCAGGGGTGCGTCCTCTTGAACCACGACATCAATTCGTAATCTTTGTTGTTTGCCCGTTGCTACTGCTTGTTGGGGCAGCCCTGCCAGCATGGGCAACGGGGGCAAGCTTGCCCCAGAGTGTTCTGTGTGGGCTGGTGGTTAGTGGGGTTAGCTTGCTCGTGCTGTGGGTGAGCGGAACGAGTGGGAGTAGTGGCAGCGACGCACGTCTGAACCTGATTGCCACCCTCATGCCGGGTTTAGCCGTATCTCTGTCGCTCCTCCCACAACTGCCGCAACGCCGGGAGGCAGGAGGGGCCGTGATCGTAGTCACAGTGTTACTAGCAGGTGCGGCCTTTCTGCTACCGATTCCGCTGCTAGTCAGCGCCCTACTGGCCTGGATCGGTATTCCGTTGGTGGCGGCGTTCTTCCCCACCAAAGCAACCACCCCAAGCCCGCCGTACCAGAGCGGCGGCCAGAGGGTGTAGTAATCGAGTTATGCTGCTTCGAAAACGATTGCTCTTCGCTACGCTTGGTGGTGGTGTCGGTTTTGCCATGTTTGTTGGTGCAGTGCTGGCAACTGCGTATGCGTTGAGCCACAAAAGCCCCGGCCTGCACCCGAAGGTGCCACACCCACCGCTCCCCTTTGCTGATGCGGTGTTGGTTTCTGTGGTGCCGCTGCTGCTGCTTGCGGCAACCATGCTGGTGCGGGCGTTGGGCGTGCCCTGGGGCACAAGTCTGTTTTGCGGGTTTATCGCCGGGGGCACGGGGGCAGCCTTGCTCCTGCTCCAGAGCAGGAGTCATCCCACCCTCATAGTTGCCTCTGGCATAGTAGTGCCATGTCTTGCACTCATCTGTGCAGCGATGACCCAGCAGCCCACCCGGTGGGAAATTATTGCCACTGCCGTGCTGTTCGGAGTAGTGTTGGGTGTCGCTGTCTGGCAAGTGGGGAACCCCGATAGCGAACTCCTCATTCCCGTTGCCTGGTTGCTCCTGCCGCTTGTCGCTGCCCTGTTTCCCCCTCGCACGCAAGCACCGCAGCTACGCTAGCTAAGTCCTGGTTCCCATCCCCCGCCGCATGGCCCAGGCGGCCCCGCCGCTGACGAGCAACAGGCCCAGGCCCGCCAACAGGATGGTGGGGTTGAGACTCGGCAAGCTGCCGTCTACGTGGGTCATTGAAGCGCCGAACAGCACTAGCGCCAGGGCACCCGGCAGGCAGCCCAGGGTATTGGCCCACACAAAGCGCAGCCAGCCGATGTGCAACGCCCCCGCCAGGTAGCTCACCGGGTCGTAGGGCACAAAGGTGAGCCGCAGCACGATGACGGCCAGCACGCCGTTTTGCTGCATCCAGCTGCGGTAACGGGCCACGCGCCCAGTGCCGGGGGTGCTACTGGCGTGGCCCGCCAGCCAGCTTCCTAGCCCATAGGCCACCGTGGCGGAAAGGTTGCAGGCCACCAGCGTCGCTGCCATGCCCCAGGCCACCCCGTAGACATGCCC
The DNA here is from genome assembly GCA_025454695.1 of Chloroflexaceae bacterium. Classification (GTDB taxonomy): domain Bacteria; phylum Chloroflexota; class Chloroflexia; order Chloroflexales; family Chloroflexaceae; genus JALONX01. Next base: position 1,645 of record JALONX010000276.1, on the reverse strand, counting down.
GGCCAGCAGGCCCAGCAATGCTGCGGGCACCAGCAGTAGCGGGCACACTGCCGCCACCGCCAGAAAGATCAACGGGCCATACCAATCCGTCGCGCACAGCATCATCAGGTTGTGGAAGGCCACGCCGAGGGTGAGTCCGTTGTTAGCGGCGTACCATTGCACTACGCCAAACAGGCCCAGCCACAACAGTAGAATCGCAGCCACGCGCCCAAAGCGGGCCAGCAGCATGCGGACGGGATGGGTTTTGATGGGGAGGGCCTGTTCAACCATGGCGAGTGACGAATTACGAGTTACGAGTTACGAGTTACGAGTTACGCAGTATATGTATCAAGATGGGCCTTTACCCTCCTACCATTTTCCCTTCGCGTCCTTCGCGTCCTTCGCGGTTAAATGCAGGCTTTGCTTGTGCAACTGGCCGTGCAAAGCGGTAGCGCACAAAAGCCAGCACTTCGTTTTTCAGATTGGGCAACGTTTCCCGCATCCATGCGTCGGCGATCTTCTGGATGGCCCCGGAGTAGGTAGGATAGGGATACACCAGCCGGTAGAGCTTGTAGAGCGAGATGCGCTGGCTGATGGCCAGGGTAAAAAACGAGATCATTTCCGAGGCCCGTGGGCCAACAATGGTCACGCCGAGAATTTGCCCGGTGAGCCGCAGAGCGGTGACCTGCATGAAACCTGGCCCCACGTCGTCGGTGTAGCCCCGGTCAAGGTCTTTCAGCTCTACCCGCAGCTGCTTCACCAGCGCTGGATGATACTTTGCGCCGATCTCGGCGGGCGTTAGCCCCACGCTGGCCACCTCCGGGTCGCTAAAGATGGCGCTGGGGTAGAACGGCTCTGGCCCCGTGGCTGGCAACAGCGGAAAGGCGATGCGCTGCACCACCCGCCGCCCCTGGGCGTTGGCCGAATGGGTGTAGTGGCTGGTCGGTGTCACATCGCCAATGGCAAACAGGCCGGGCACGCTGGTCTGGCCGAAGCTGTTGATGCGAATGCCTTTTTCGTCGAAGGCAACGCCGGTGTTCTCCAGCCCCAACCCGTTGAGATTCCGTTCGCGGCCCACTGCCAGCAGCACATAATCAACCTCGTGCAGCACCTCGGCACCGCTGGCAGTACGCACATGCAGGCTGGCACTGGCAGCATCATAGCCGGTGGGGCTGGCGTGGTAGAGCACCCGAATGCCCTTTGCGGTGAAGGCGGCATGCAGCGCTTCCGAGGCTTCCGGCACGGCGCTGGTGAGCATGCGCTCGCCCCGTGTTACCACCGTAACACAACTTCCCAGTTTGCGAAAGGCCGCCGCCATCTCCATCGCAATCACGCCGGAGCCGATAATCGCCAGGTGGCGCGGCGCGGCGGGCAGTTCAAACAGATTTTCGTTGGTGAGCGTGCGCTCCGTCGGCAGGCCCGAAATGGTGAGCAGACGCGGACGCGAACCCGTGGCGACGACAATATTTTCTGCCGTAAGGTGCTGGCTGCCGCCATCGCTCAGCTGCACCGCCAGCTGTTTGGGGCCGAGAAAGCGTGCCCAACCCTCGATCAGCGCCAGGTTCTGCATGTGCGCCACATGCTCAGTTTCCTGCTCCCGCAGGCGGTTGCGTTTGGCCTGCACTTCGGTCATAATAGCCGCCGTGTCACCACCGTGATACTGGCG
>JALONX010000931.1 GCA_025454695.1 Chloroflexaceae bacterium | reverse complement strand
GCCGGGCGTGATAACTTCACCAGCCCGGCGGACATGTTGCTGCTTCTGCAAGCGCTGGACAAGGGCGATGTAACCGGTGCTGCGGGCAAAGACGAGATTCTGGCGGCGATGAAGCTAAACGAGGAGCGGGACAAAATTCAGGCCGAGTTGCCGGGCAACATCAGCGTGGCCCACAAAACCGGCACCATTGACAACGTGGAACATGATGCCGGTATTGTCTATCTGCCCAATCGGCCCTACTACCTGGTGCTGATGAGCAACAACGTGCCCAACGCTACCGGTATTGCCGCCATCGGCCAGGCGTCCGGCATTATCTACCGCTGGTTCAGCGGGCCAAACTAACTGTTCACCGCCGAGAAGACTTTTAACGCAAAGACGCAGAGACACGGAGACGCAGAGGGCAATTCGACCGTCGTCCTGTCAAAACCTCCGCGTCCCCTTCGACCCTTCGGCAAGCCCTTCGATAAACTCCCCTTCGTCAGGCTCAGGAGCCGGGGAGCCTCAGGGCAGGCAAGCTCCCCTTCGACAAGCTCAGGAACCGGGCAGGCAAGCTCAGGGCAGGCTCCGCGCCCTCTGCGGTAAACCGTCCTCAGTCATACCGCAGCGCCACCAGCGGGTCGAGGCGGGCGGCGCGGGCAGCGGGGTACAGCCCCGCCAGCACCCCAATCAGCGCGGCGAAGCCCAGGGCCGCCAGCACCAGCCACCAGGGAGTGACAAAAAAGGTGGCCTGTAAATCCACGCCCTCCTGCCGAATGAAGTAGAGCAGCACCGGGTTCATGCCCAGGCCCACCAGCCAGCCGCCAACCACGCCGACAACACCGCCGATGAGTCCAATCATGCCTGCTTCCAGCATAAACATGCCGCGGATGTCGCCCCGCCCCGCGCCAATCGCCTTCAGCGTGCCAATCTCACGGGTGCGCTCGTAGATGGACATCATCATGGTGTTGGCAATGCCCAGGCTGGCCACAAACAGCGCCAGCGCCCCCACCGACGAAAGCATCAGGTTCAGCAGGGCGAAGGTGCGGTTGGCCGTATCCAGAATAATCTCCAGCGACTGCACACTGAAGCCCTCGCTGCGGAAGGCCCGCACCAGCGTAGCCGCCTCGCCCACGTTGGTTGCCCGCACCGTCGCCGAGTCGTAGCCCTGGGTGGCCAGGTAGTTCGGCGTGTTGAACCACCATGCCTTCATCGCCGCCCGGTCGTTTGCGCTCACCAGCACCTCGGGCGCATCGTTGTCGCTCACGCCCACCACGGTGAGCGGGAAGCGCTGCTGCTCACCCCGAGGGCTTTGCAGCACAATCGCCACCTGCTGGCCCACCAGGGCCGCCGGTTCGCTTCCCGGCGGCAGCACTGCCCGGCTCAGGGCGATCTGACCTTGCTCGGCGCTCAGCGTGGTGGTTCCCGCCAGCACCTGCGGCTCACCCTGAAAGGGGTTGGCAAAAGGGAGCCGATTGCCCGCCCGCACGCGCCGCTGCACTGGCTGGCCGTTAGCCCCCGGCAGCTCTAGCAGCATGTTGACGCCGTTCAGGTCAATCACACCTTCGGCACTGACCACGTTGGGTTGTGCCCGCCAGCGGTTCAGCACCTCGGGTGTAATCGGCGTCTGCCGCTGAGGGGCCGAGAACTGGTTAAAAAAGTCGGCCTCGGCCTGACGGGGCGAGACAAAGACATTTTCCAGCCCCAGCGCGGCGAACTGGTTCTGAATCTCGCGCTGCACCCCCACGCCCAGCGAGACCATGGTGACAATGGTGAGAATGCCTACCACCACGCCAGTTGCGGTCAAAATCGTGCGCAGTTCAATCCCAGAAGCATTATAGCGCAACGGCTCCTGCTTTCGCTACTGAAACGTGAAAGGTGAAACGTGGAGGGCTGAATTCACGTTTCACAGAGCTTGCTCTACATGGCGTTTCTTGGGCTGTGTTATACTCCAAGCCACATGCCAATGGTGACGGATACAATCGGGAGAACATAGTTCAATGCCGAAGAACCTCACTATGAAGCTAGTGCTGTGGGTCGGCATCTTGAGTCTTATCGTCACACTCAGTCATCTCATCCCCTTTAACATCCCCGTGCTGCTGCTGTTTCTTCCCCTGACGTTCGTTTTCCCGCAATTGGCCCAGACGGGGGCAGAGGTGACGTATGGCTTTGCCTGGCTCGAAATTCACGCCTTCTGGGTGTGGGCCGTGTTGTTTATCTGGCACTTCATCTTGCTGCTGCCGATTGTGTGGTTGTTCTTGCTGCTGGTGAGAAAGCTGAAACAGGCACGTTGAATAGACACACATGGCTACAATCCTCAAACTACCTCCTCAGCAACGAATAGCTACACCAATCAGCTACCCGTAGCCCGATAGCACACACAGCATAGCTCTCGTTTAACTCCAGGCTTCAAGGCCGCTTTTCCGTTGGCAGCATCAATTGCAACGCACAGCAACAATGGGTGCATGTTTTTGGCAGCCTGTACCAATCCATTCCTGCTCCTGGCAACAGTCGGCTCTATCGAAGCACTTGACTTGTACAAACGTAGGGAGGAAGAGAAGGTATGATCGCCACTAAACCGGTCAGCACTGCCCCGCTTCTCGCCCGTCTCAAGCCCCATCACCTGCTGCTGGGCTGCATTCTGCTGCTTGGTGCCCTGCTGCGGGTCTACCAGCTCGACCGCGAGAGCTACTGGGTTGATGAAATTATCACCCTTGGCGTCGCCCGTGAAGGTCTGCTCGCAATTATCGAAGAGGCCGTGGGCGGGCGTCCGCCGGTGTACTTCCTGCTCAGCCACGTCTGGCTCCAGCTGTTTGGCACAGCAGAAACGGCAACCCGGCTTATGCCCGCGCTCATCAGCATCGCATCGTTACCACTGCTGTATATGGTGGGCCAGCAGCTGTTTGGCCGCCGTATCGCGCTGATTGCAACGCTGCTGCTGGCCCTCGCACCAATTCAGCTCTACCAGAGCCAGAATATCCGCTACTACAGCCTTTACATCTTCTGCACGCTGCTCTCGTACTACTGCATGCTGCGGGCATTGGGGCAGGAGCGGCGAGCCTGGTACGTAGCCTATGTGCTGGCCAGCCTGTTGCTGGTCTACGTTCACACCCTGGCTGTGTTTGTGGTCGCGGCGCAAAACCTCTACATGCTGCTGTGTTGGCGGCGGCACCGGGCCAGCGTGTACCCCTGGGTCATAGCGCAGGGGCTGATAATGCTCGGCATTCTCCCGTTCATCGCTGGCAGCCTCACCCGTTCCTCATCGGCAGAAGCAACCGATGTAGTAAATTGGGTGCTGCCCCCGCCGCTGGTCGCGCCGCTCCGCACACTCGCACTGTTTGTTAGCATCCGCCCGCCGGGGCCAGCCCTGATCCTGCTAGCCGGGCTGCTGCTGCTGCTTGGCGTGGTTCTGGCCTGGTGGCAGCGCAGGCGGCCTGCCGTGGCGAATGAACCGAGTGTACCCGCACCAGCACAGCAGCCCTTCAACCGGCCTGTCCTGCTTGCATGCTGGCTGCTTTGTCCCATCCTGCTGCTGTTTGCAGCCTCATACATCGTCGGGCCAATGTACCTCGACCGCTACACGCTCACCGCCTCGCCCGCACTCTATCTATTGCTGGGGCTGGGCGTCGTGGC
>JALONX010000275.1 GCA_025454695.1 Chloroflexaceae bacterium | reverse complement strand
ACCCACAATAAAGCGCGAAAAGGTGTAGTGCGGGTTGAGCATGCCAGTGCGTAGCGCACTAGAAAGATCCAGCTGAACAACCTGCTGGTCGCTGCGCTCGTCTTCATGCAGCCTGCCGTTGCCGTTGCGCAGGGTCGGGGGGCGCATGTGCGGCAGCAGTGAACCATTGGTGCCAGGTGTTTCGTGCATGGCAACGGCGGGCTTGCCCGTTGTTTCAACCGCTGGCGCAGCTTCGGGGCGGGCCATCTGACCAGGGGCAATCACCACCCGAACCTGCACCGGAAAACCAAGAATATCGCCCAGGGAGCGCCGCACTGGCCCCATGTAACGATTCTCCAAACCCTCCTTATGGAATGGTGAGGGTGTGCCAACGGTTGCTGTGCCACTGTCGAGCGCAAGTAACGATGTACCCTTAAGCCATGTTTCAAACTCATGGCGTGGGGTCTGCATCTGAATTGTGCCCAGGGCTGCCTGCCAGATCTGGGTCAGGTTCACACGAACCTCCATTCCAAAGACAATACAAATCCAGGGCGGTGCGCGCCAGGCGACCGCCACACAAAAGCTCATCGCAGAGCGATTGATCGACTGCCGTGAGACGTTACGCAGATGAGGAGCGATTTCCTTCGTGAGGGTGATGATACCTGATCATGCGCAGCTTTTCAAGCAACATAAGACGAGAAATCCATAAGGATTTTTTATAGTCTACAGCGTTTTCCAAGACATACTTGTATAGTGCGTAGCCGGTTTCGTGCAATGCGCTGGAGATAACACGGCCTTAACCCTGTGGATAACTTTTCTAGTGTCATAGATTTTTGTTGAGAAAAAAGGCTTTCTAATGTGGTAAAATTAGATGACAGATTGAAAGAATTCTTCGCAGCATATTTGTGCTGTCTGTGGATAACTCGTGGAGATGTGGATAGCGGTGGACATCCATTTGTCATCAAACCAAAGCCAGCGTTATCTTGAATCAATGATTTCAGCGTCCGGTGTCGCTGGTACCTCTGGTAGTTCCAGCGGTGGCAAGTCCATTAAATTAGTTAGCCCAAACTGCTGTAAGAAGCTTGGTGTGGTCGCATAAAGGATAGGTCGCCCCACCGTTTCCAGTCGGCCCGCCTCGGCGATCAGGTCGCGGGCGAGCAGCACCCGCACCACGCCGCTGCTGTCCACGCCGCGGATTGCCTCGACCTGTGAGCGGGTGATGGGCTGACGGTAGGCGATAATCGCCAGCACCTCCAGCGCAGCGGTGGAAAGGCGCGCGGTGGCCTGCACCCCCAGAAAGCGGGCCACCACCGCCGCCGACTCAGGGGCGCTCACCAGTTGCACCCGGTCGCCCTGCCGTTGCAAGCGTACCCCACGCCCACGGCATGTTTCGGCCAGGCGGTCGAGGGCGGTTTCGACGCTGTCGGCGGGCAGTTCCAGCACGCGGGCCAGCTGGCCCACGGTAATCGGTTCGCTGGCCACAAACAGCAGGCTTTCAATTAGCATGCTGGCCGACGGTGGAGCTTCAGCGGGCGGAAGGTCGGGAAAGAGTTGTTGATCCATGTGGTGATTGTAGATTGCAGATTGCAGATTGCAGATTGCAGATTGACCGAAGACCGAAGACCGGAGACTAATGTCGGAATGACACGGTAAGCAGAATCACGAATTACGAGTTACGGATTACACAGCACGCTTCACGTTTCACGCAGCACACAGCACGCAGTACGCAGTACGTTTCACGTTTCACGCAGCACACAGCACGCAGCACGCAGCACGCAGTGCTTATCGTTCATCGCTCAGCGTTTGCGCGGAGCAGGTGCAGCAGGGCTAGGGCGTAGGCTTCGTCGGCGTTGGTGGCGTGGAAGGGCGGGTGGCCCGGCCCCAGGCTGCATGTGTAGCCTCGGGCGGTGCGTTCGAGTTGCAGCAGGTCAATGCCGTGGTTGGGCAGGCGGGCTTCCAGGGCGGCCCGCAGCTGCGACTCGCTTGGCAACCAGAGCGAGTCGGCCTGGGTGACATAATCGAGTGCCCACTCGGCGCTGCCGTGGAAGGTGATGCTGGGTTGACCGTTCATACTCTGCACCAGGGCCGTCAGTTCGCTGACGATAAAGACATGATCGTCCATCCCGGCGGCAGGCACCACAAAGGCGTCCCGTTCGCTGGGGTGCCAGGCCAGCCCGGCTTCCTTCAGCTGTCGCGCAAGGTTGAGGTCAATCACGGCGCGTCCCTCCACTACTACGAGTTTCGTGCCGAGAGTATAGCAAGATTCGCGCTTCCGCGCCAACGCTAATGACGAGTGACCGGAGACCGGAGACCGGAGACCAGAGACCGGTGACAAGGTGACAAGGTGACAAGATGACCCTTCGACAAGCTCAGGGCAGGCAAGGTGACAAGGTGATCGTTTTAGCTGCCTTCAGCCTTTAGCCTTCAGCCTTTGGCAGCACGGGTCTCACTCATCAACAAGTCGGTAGCCGACGCCTGGCTCGGTGAGGAGGTAGCGCGGGCGGGCGGGGTTGCATTCCAGTTTGTGGCGCAGGTTGCCCACATAGACTCGCAGGTACTGGCTTTCGCTGGTGTAGCCCGGCCCCCACACCTCGCGCAGCAGCTGGCGATGGGTGACGACTTTGCCCGCATGCTGCACTAGCACGATAAGGAGTTTGTATTCGTTGGGGGTCAGGCGCACCTCCTGTTCCGCCAGCCAGACCTGCCGCCGGGCCAGGTCAACCCGCAGTTCGCCAACCTGAAACACCGGCTCGTTGCCGTCCTGGTTCAGCTGGGCGCTGTGGCGCAAGGCCACCCGCATGCGGGCCATCAGCTCGCCCACGCCAAAGGGCTTGGTCAGGTAGTCGTCGGCCCCCGCATCCAGGGCGGCGATTTTGTCCTGTTCTTGCCCACGGGCCGACAGCACAATGATTGGCACGCGCGACCATTCGCGCACGCGCCGCGTCACCTCCAGCCCGTCCAGGTCGGGCAGACCCAGGTCAAGCACGATCAGGTCGGGCGGGTGGGTCGTCACGGCCCGCAGGCCATCAGTGGCGGTTTCCGCTTCTACCAGGCGGTAGCCGTGGCTGTGCAGCGCCGCCCGCAAAAAGCGCCGTATCTGCGGCTCATCTTCGATGATGAGAATGAGGGGGGAGGAGTCAGTCATGTCGAGTTATGAGTTATGAGTTATGAGTTATGAGTTATGAGTGACAAATATACAAAGGAAATGAAGGAAATGAGGGAAATATAATATGTTGAGCGTCAGGTCGTCATTTCCTTTATTTCCCTTAAGATGATGCAGTACGCAGTACGTTCTACGCAGCAGAAAACTCGTTACTCGTAACTTGTAACTCTTCACTGATTTTGGGTGGTGTGCCATCCAGCGGCAAGGTGAAGCGGAAGACGCTGCCACCGCCGGGGCGGTTTTCGGCCCAGATCTGGCCGCCATGGGCTTCCACAATCCCTTTGCAGATGGTGAGCCCGAGGCCCACGCCCCGCCCGCTACCCACTTCGTTGACACGATAGAATTTCTCAAAAATACGCCCTTCGTCACCATGGGGAATGCCTGGCCCCCGGTCGGCGACTTCAACCGTCACCGATTGTAGCGCAGGTTGGGAACCGCGCGGCTGGCTGAGATAGGCGCGAATTTCAAGCGGGCTATCAGCGGGCGTGTATTTGAGGGCATTTTCCAGCAGGTTAATCAACACCTGCTCGATCAGCACGCCGTCCAGCGGCACCAGCGGCAGGTCTGGCGGCATGTCGGTGACAACCGGGCGGTTGCCCAGGTGCTGGTGCAGGCGGGTGAGCGCCGCGCCGACAACCTCTTCCAGCGGCTGCCACTCCTTCTGCACCTGGAGCGCACCAGACTCAAGCCTGGTCATGTCGAGCAGGTTGCCCACCAGCCGGTTGAGCCGCCCGGCTTCGTCATACACGGCCTGGGCCAGCTCGGCGCGGGTGGTGGTGTCGAGCGAACTGGCTTCATCCAACAAACTGCTGGCCGCGCCGGTAATGGCCGCAAGCGGCGTGCGTAAGTCGTGGGAGACAGAACTGAGCAGCGAATTGCGCAGGCGTTCGGTTTCGATTTGCAGCTGGGCCTGTTGCGCTTCATTGGCCAGGCGGGCACGCTCCAGGGCCAGGGCGCTCTGGCTAGCAAAGGTTTCCAGCAGGTGCAGCTGTTCCGGCTCCTGAAAGCGGCGCGGCTGGCCCGGCAACACGCCCAGCACGCCTACGGTGCCCCGCGAGCCAACCAGCGGCATGTAGAGCGCTTCGGCCCCTGGCAGCGTGTCGGTTCCCTGCCCCGCCATCTGGCCATGCTCGTAGACCCACTGGGCCACGCCCTGGTCGCCCGCGTCGGGCGCGTAGACCATGCGCTCCTCCACCGTGGTGCCCCACCAGCCGATGACACCGCCCCAGGGCTGAAGTTTGTTGTTTTCGACCGGCAGCAGCACCACAATGCGGCTCTCGAAGGTCGTGCTGATATGCTTGACAGCGGCCTGAAGCAGATTTTCCAGTCCTCTCGTGCTGGCAAAATCGCGGCTCAGTTCATAGAGCGCCGCCGTGCGCCGTTCGCGCGTGCGGGCGGCTTCGGCCTGCTGGCGGGTGCGCACGGTCAGTGTACTGATGATGACGCCAATAAGCAGCATGACAACCAGACTTGGCCAGAGGCGCACATCATTGACCGCGAGTGTGAAAAAGGGTTCAGTAAAGAAAAAGTTGAGCGACATTACGCTCAGCACAGCGGCAAAAATAGACGGGCCGCGCCCAAAACGGGTCGCCACTGCCACCACGCCCACCAGATAGATCATCACCAGGATGGAAAATTCAAGATTGTAGCGAAATAGCAGCCAGGAAACTGCTGTACATGCTTCGATGATCACAAATGCCCACAGGTAGTGCAACCAGTTGCGGGCCGTTTCGGGCGGTGGAGCGGGTGGCGGCTCCGTGTCGCCAAAGTCGCCGCTGATGACGTAGACATCAATCAAGCCGCTGTTTTTGACGATTGAGTCCACCACCGAGCCGAAAAGTAGTTCGCGCCAGCGCGGGCTTTCGGGCTTGCCGGCCACAATTTTGGTCACGTTGCGCTGGCGGGCGTAGCTCAGCACCTCCTCAGCCACGTTTTGGCCGCTCAGCGTCACGGTTTCGGCCCCCAGTTGCTCGGCCAGGCGCAACGTTTGCACCACCCGGTCGCGCTCGTTTTCTGGCAGGCGCAAGTGGCGCGGCGTTTCCACATAGAGCACCAGCCAGCCCGCCCGCAGCCGTGCCGCCATGCGGCGGGCCGCCCGCACCAGCCGTGCGCCATGTGGCCCCGGCCCCACGCACACCAGCAGCCGCTCGTTGGCGGGCCAGGTCTCGGCAATGGCATGGTCGCGCCGGTAGTCCTGCATCTGCACGTCCACCTGGTCAGCCGTGCGGCGCAGGGCCAGTTCGCGCAGCGCAATCAGGTTGCCCTTGCGGAAAAAGCTCTGGATGGCCCGTTCGGCCTGCTGTGGCAGGTAGATTTTGCCTTCCCGCAGTCGTTGCAGCAGGTCGTCGGGGGGCAGGTCAATCAGCTCCACCTCGTCGGCCTGTTCCAGCACCCAGTCGGGCACCGTTTCACGCACAATCACGCCGGTAATCTGGGCCACCACGTCGTTGAGGCTTTCCAGATGCTGCACGTTGACCGTAGTGTAGACGCTGATGCCCGCGTTGAGCAGCTCTTCAATGTCCTGCCAGCGCTTCGCGTGGCGCGAACCGGGGGCGTTGGTGTGGGCTAGCTCATCTACCAGAATCAGCGTGGGGCGGCGGTTCAGGGCGGCGTCGAGGTTGAACTCTTCCAGACTGGTGCCGCGATACTCGACCACATGGCGCGGAATAATTTCCAGCCCGGCCAGCAGTGCTTCCGTCTCTTGTCGGCGGTGAGTCTCAACGTAGCCCGCCACCACATCCACGCCCTCGCGCTTGCGCTGGTGGGCAGTCTCCAGCATGGCGTAGGTTTTGCCCACGCCCGCTGCCATGCCAAAGAAGACCTTCAGCTTGCCGCGGGCTTGCTGCTGTTCCTCTTCCCGCATACGGGCAAGGAGTTTGTCGGGGTCGGGGCGGTGTTCCATGTACGATTTACGAGTTACGAGTTACGAGTTACGGGTTACGGGATATGAGTTATGAGTTATGAGTTATGAGTTATGAGTTGCGAGTTACGAGTTACGAGTTACGAGTTACGAGTTACGAGTTACGAGTTCTCTCAATCGTCAATCGTCAATCGTCCGGCACTTCGATTTTGGATTTTGGATTTTCGATTTTGGATTACCACATGGTATCCAGGCTCATCGTCAGTCGTCCGGCCCCGGTCTCCGGTCGCCCGGCTCCGGTCAGCCGTCAGGCCCTCGTCAATCGTAAATCGTCAGTCGTCCGGCCCCGGTCTCCGGTCGCCCGGCTCCGGTCAGCCGTCAGGCCCTCGTAAATCGTAAATCGTAAATCGTCCATCTACCGTCCATCCAGGGCTAGATTCAATTCTAGCACGTTGACCCTGGGTTCGCCGAAGAGTCCGAGGGCGCGGCCTGCCGTGTGCTGGGCCACCAGCTGGCGCACCTGCTCGACGCTGAGTCCACGGGCCTGCGCCACGCGGGCTACCTGGTATTCGGCTGCCGCCGGGCTGATGTGCGGGTCGAGGCCGCTAGCCGAGGCGGTCACCAGATCAACCGGGATGGGCGCGGTGTTGGCGGGGTCGGCCTCGCGCAGCGCGGTGATGCGGGCCTGCACCGTGCCTTCCGGCCCCACCAGCGCATCGTTAATCGGGCCGAGGTTTGAGCCGGAGGAGCCAGTGGCTGCATCGGCGTTGAAGGCGGTGTAGGGCACCGGGCCAGTGACCGAGAGCCGCCCCCAGAAATACTGCGGCTGGTCGAAGTGCTGGCCGATGAGCGCTGAGCCGCGCAGTTGGCCCTGCGAATCCACAATCAGGCTGCCGTTGGCCTGAGCTGGAAACGCAACCTGGGCCACCCCCGTCACCACAAGCGGGTACACCACACTGGTGAGCAGGGTCAGCAGCAGCAGGGCCACGATGGCCGGACGAAGTTGTTTGGTTACAAATTGCATGGTACATGCTCCAAAAAGTGTATAATGCTGGAAGTTGGCTGCCACAAGGAGAAACGCTCGTGACAAACACACTCCTACGCTGGACATCCGCCGATCTCGCCGCCTTTCCCGACGATGGGAAGCGCCGCGAGATTATTGACGGAGAACTCTACGTGTCGAAACAACCAAATTGGTATCATCAAGTTGTCGCAAATCGCGTCGGTACGGAACTGGAAATCTGGACGCGCACGGCGAAGGACGGCATGGCTGCGACTGCACCCGGTCTCATCTTCGCCGAAGACGACGATGTAGCGCCGGATGTGGTCTGGGCCAGCAGCGAACGATTGGCGGCGGTGCTGCGGGACGGCAAGCTCTACGGTGCGCCG
>JALONX010000274.1 GCA_025454695.1 Chloroflexaceae bacterium | reverse complement strand
ATGTCGCTACGCGAAACTAGTAGAGCGGCTTGCAGATTCGGTTGAGTGAGCAAGATGGGGTTTTATGGCATAACAATGCTGTCCCAATCTGCAATCTGCAATCTACCATAGTAGACTTACCGCCCCAGGGCCGCGTTTACATCCAGCCGCCCGCCGGTGACGGTGCGCCCGCTGAGCGAGGCCGTGGGCACCGCGCTGCTGAGGAGGGCGTTGCGGATCTGGGCCGCCTGCGCCACGCCGGTGGTGCCGGAGAAGCGCGTCGCTGCGTAGAGCGCTGCCGCGCCCGACACATGGGGCGTGGCCATCGAGGTGCCGTTATAGGAAGCGTAGGTGCTGGGCGGCACGGTGGAGTTAGTATCCACCCCTGGTGCGCCAATGTCTACCGTGGTAGCGCCGAAGTTGGAGAACGAGGCCAGGTTGCCGTTGCGGTCAATCGCCGCCACCGAGATCACGCAGTCGTAGGAGCCGTTGGCGGTGCAGACATAATCCGCCGGGAAGAAGTCGCCATTGTCGTTGTTGGCGCTGCTGTTGCCCGCCGCTGCAATAAACAGAATGCCGACATTGCCGCCACGGTTGATTGCATCCAGCAGACTCTGCGAGAAGCCGCCGCCGCCCCAGGAATTGCTGGTAGCCACGATGTTGAGGTTGTGGCGGGTCTTCAGGTCGGTGAAGTAGTCAATCGCCCGAATGGCGTTGGCGGTGGTGCCCCCGGTGCGGCCCAGGAACTTGCCCGAAATCATCGTCACCTGCCAGTTCACCCCAACCACGCCGGTGCCATTGTTGCCCACCCCGCCGATGGTGCCCGCCACGTGGGTGCCGTGGCTGTCTTGCGAGCCGCGTCGCCCGCCGTCGTAGACGGAGTTGTTGTTGTTCACAAAGTCCCAGCCGTTGATATCGTCAATATAGCCGTTGCCATCGTCATCCACACCGTTCACCGGGTCAAAGGGGTTGACCCACATGTTGGCATTCAAATCCGGGTGCTGTACCTGAATGCCCTCGTCAATCACACCGATGACCACGCTGCGGCTGCCAGTGCGTCCGGCGGCCCAGGCCGCGGCGGCGTTGCTGCCAAACTGGTTGGCCGGGCTAGAACCCGCGCCGTACATGCCCCACAGTCGTCCATCAGTGTAGAACGGGTCGTTCGGCCCGGCCTGGCTGCGGGTGTACACCCAGTTCGGCTCGGCATACTCCACTGCCGCATCAGCCTGCAAGCGGGCAATCACCGCGTTGATGTCCAGGTTCTGAGGGAAGCGGGCCAGTTCCAGTTCGGCCAGCCCATCCAGGCGGGTGCGGATGTTCTCCAAACGAGAGGCCCCAACCAGGGCGCGGGCGCGGTCAAGGTCGGCGGCGCTGGTGCCATCCCGAAACTTGATCAGCACCTCGCCCGCCTGGTGGGGAGCCATCGGCTGCTGCGCCCGTGCAGCGGGCACCACACTGCCCACCAGGGCTAACACCAGCACCAGGGGAACCGCAAACAAAAGCCGTTTCATCGTCACTCCTCGTAACTTGTGTAGCCAGACAGCGGGCGCAGACACACGCTGCTGCACGCAGTGCGATGCACGGTGGGCTACCTAAACAAGCCACATGCAACGCTGCGATGCAACCGGAAGATCCGAACGAACTGGAAAGGAACAACGCTGGAAAGGGAAGAGGAGAGGATGGAATGCGCGTGCAACCAGTTGTGCCAGGGCGTGTGTCAGCACAAAACCAGCTATCTGCAAACTACAGGCGGAATTCGACTCGATTATAGGCAAAAAGCGGCAACGAAAATAGGGGAATTTTCCCCTATTTTAACTTGTCGTTAACTACGTAGTTCTACGGAGTCGTGAAGGGCATAACAATTCGTATACCTAATTCCCAGGCAGCGCCCCACCAAAATAGATGCGCTCCGTCGGCAGGTCGGGCCGGGCGTCGTTGAGCAATGCCTGGAAACCCCGCAGCGTCTCGGCCAGCGGCAGCGCCACGCCGGGCTTGCCCGTGAATGGTTCGGCCACGGTGAAGGGCTGGCTCTGGAAGAACAGCACCCGCCGCACCCGCTCGCCCGTCGCCGCGTCGGCGGTGGTACCTTGCCCCGCACGCAGCAGTGCCAGGGCAGCAGCGCGAAGTTGCCGGTGTTCGGCACGCGCCTGCCCCTCCGCAAACAGCCGCGAGTCGCACTGCGTTCCGTCAATCGCGGGCCAGATGCGCTGCTGCGCCAGCTCGGCGCTGAAGCTGATCAGCCCGTCGGCCTGCTGCACGTAGCTGGCCAGGGCCGCTCCGGCTGGTTCGTCAACCCCGTGCCAGAGCAGCACCGTAAGGGCGTGGCCCCGGCTGAACCGCAGGCGGCCCAGCAGCCGGGGCAGTGTCGCGTCGCAAATAACCGCGTCGTCTAGCACCAGAAACACATCCTGCCCGGCCACACACATGTGCTCGGCCAGGGCCAGGGCCGTCTGCGCCACCATCGCTCCCTCGCCAGCCTTGCCAAACACCACCGTGGTGTGAGCATCGGTGCCGCCTTCCCGCAGCCAGCCCAGCTTGGTTTGCAGGTCAACCTGGTCACGTTCCAGCGAGCCAATCACCGCAGCGCCGCCGTGCCGCGTAGCCAGTGTGTTGATCAGCTCATTGGTTGTCACCACTTTGCCTACGCCCCAGCCACCGCTCATCACGGTGGTGCCGCCCCGCAGCAGCGGCGCATAAAAATCAATCGCCTTGATGCCGGTTTCATACATGGCGGCGGGGGCGCTGAGTGCCGCAGGTGCCACCAGTTCCAGCATCGCCCGTTGATTCTCCGTCAGCTCTGGCCCGTCATCCAGTGGCTGGCCCCGTCCGTCAAGCACACGCCCCAGCAGGCTGTGGCGGTTGTTGGTTATCGTTGTCATGGTTCAAGTTCCTTTCTGCGAGCAGCCGTAGCATGGCTGCATCGCCTTTGAGTTGTGCCCAATCGAGCGCGGTGCGCCCGGCAAGGTCGGGCTGGCGCGGGTTGGCCCCCACCGCCAGCAGCCGCTCCACCAGCGCCGGGCGGCAGCGCATCACCGCCCAATGCAGCGGCGTCATGCCAATCACCGTGGCGCTGTTGGGGTTGGCCCCCGCTGCCAGCAGCCGCTCCACCAGGGCCGGGTGGTGGTGCAGCACCGCCATGTGCAGCGGTGTCTGGCCGTCGCGGGTGCGGGCCTCCAGCGGCGCATGGTGAGCCAGCAGCAGCGCCACCAGGCCCTCGTTGGCATAGGCCACCGCCCGGTGCAGGGCCGCGTAGCCGCCGCCATAGGGCAAGCCATACTGGCGGGCCGTGCTTTCATCCCAGCGCTCCTGGGCCTCCACCAGCGCCGGGCAGCTTTTCAGCATCTGCCGCACCTGGGCCAGATCGCCCACCCGCACCGTGAGAAAGAAGGTAATCAACTGGGCGAAAGCCGGGCTGGGCACCACCGGCGGCGGACTCGCCAGGTGGCCGAGGTGCTGGCGCAAGCGCTGGCGGGCCAGAAAAAGCCGCTTCTTCACCGTGCCGAGGGGCAGTTCCAGCAGGCTGGCAATCTCGTGCTGCTGGTAGCCCGCAAAGTAGAATAGTGTCGTCAGCAGCCGTTCTTCGTCGCTCAAGGCGGCCAGCCCCTGCTGCACCTGGTTTTGTAGCTCGCGCCGCTCAGCCAGCGTCGGCGGATCAGCCTCCGCCGCTGGCACGCCATTGGCCTCCAGCAACGGCACCATGTGGAACTGCTTGCCCCGCACCAGCCGGTCGCTGCGCTTGATCACAATCCGGCGGAACCAGCCGGGAAAAGCCGCCGCGTCGGTCAGCTTGCCCAGGCAGAGGTAGGCTTCCAGAAACGCCTCCTGAACCGCGTCCTCGGCCAGGTGGGCATCACCCGTCATGCTGTAGGCCACGGCGTGGGCCATGCGCTGAAAGCGACTCACCAGGTAGCCAAACGCCTCCAGATCGCCCCGCTGCGCCCGCCCCACCAGTTGTGCCAGTTGCTCCATCGTCGTTTCCCTTCTGCCATGAAGTCCCACCCAGGCGACAAAAGGTTCCTGCAATGTTGCCACAGAGGACACCGAGGGCACAGAGCTGAATGATGCGTAATGTATAATGCGTATATTCTGCAATCTGCAATCTGCAATCTCGTTCAACCCTCTGTGTCCTCTGTGTCCTCTGTGGCAAAAATCAAGGAAAAAAGAAAACCGAGGCATAAGCACATCATGTGGCTCATGCCCCGGAGCTGCGCGCAAGGCGTCGTGGGGAGAAAGAAGTTGTTGCCAGCTAGAAGGAACAAGTCTCCTCGCAAAGAAATCATGCCAACGCAAAAATTTCTCGGCGCACTCGGCGTCTTCGGTGGTGAGGAGAAATACCGCCCTAATCCACGTTTGGCGGCGGCACCAGCCCCCGTTGCACCGCCACAATCGCGGCCTGGGTGCGGTTGTTCACCCCCAGCTTCTGAAAGACTTCGCTCAGACGGTTGCCCACCGTCTTCTCCGAAAGATTCAGCTTCACCGCAATCGCCCGGTTGTCGTCGCCCTGGGCCAGCAGCGCCAGAATGTCGCGCTCACGGGGCGTCAGCAGATCGGAGGACTGATCGCTGCCATCAGAGCGGCGCAGCAGTTCCAGCACCCGCGCCGCTGCACTGCCCGCCAGGGCCGCCTCGCCCCGTTGCACCGCCCAGATCGCCTCGATCAGCTCGGTGGCGTCAGCGTCTTTGAGCAGGTAGGCATTGGCACCGGCGCGTACCGCTTCCAGCACGGTGCGCTCGTCGCGGTGCATGGTCAGAATCACCGTGCGCGTGCCGGGACTCACCTGGCCGATCTGGCGGGCCGCCTCAATCCCTGTTACGCCGGGCATAGAAACGTCGAGCAGAGCCACCTGGGGCTGCTTTTCCGCCGCCAGTTTCACCGCAGCGGCCCCATCGGTAGCCTCACCCACCACAGTAAAGCCGCCCTTGCGCTCTAGCAACTCTCGCAAGCCCTGGCGAAACATGGTATGGTCGTCGGCAATTAACACCGTTACGGTCTGGTCGTCTTGCGCTTCACTCATGTCATTGTTCCTTGAAACGGCGGGCGGGCTACAAACCGCACCCCTACATTATTGCACTATCATGATGCACGGCGGGCGGGTCGTAGACCACGCTCTTACAGCATTAGGGTGCCATTGGAGAGCAATGGGTTATGTGCCTACGCAGTACGCAGCACCTCCCATTCCTGGTATTTCTCCCTGCATATGTTATCATAGCATTCCTATGCGCCACTTGTCGAATAAAGGAAAAAACCGATGGACGACATTCGCCCCTTTCACCTGCACACCCCTACCCCGATTGAATTTGGTATTGGCGTGGCCGCCAAAGTTGGCAAACGGGCCAGCAGCCTGGGCATGCGCCACGCCCTGCTAGTCACCGACGCGGGCCTGGCCCGTAGCCCCGCCTTTGATGCCGCCCGCGCCAGCCTCGAAGCGGCGGGTGTGGCAGCAACGGCCTACACCGAGGTGGTGCTTGACCCCACGGCGGACAGCATCAGCCATGCGGTGGCGGCCTACCGTGCCACCGGAGCCGATGGACTGGTGGCCCTGGGCGGCGGCAGCGCTATGGACACGGCCAAGGCGCTGGGGGTGCTGGCGGTAGCTGGCGGCGACGATATTGTGCCCTACACCTTTGGCGGCAGCGGCGTCATCCAGGGCATTCCGCCCCTGATCTGCATGCCCACCACGGCGGGCACCGGCGCGGAGATTACCTTTGTGGCGATTGTGACCCACGATGAGCAGCAGAAGAAGCTGCTGCGCGACGCCCGCCTGGCCCCGGCCCTGGCCCTGGTAGACCCGGCGCTCACTGCCAGCATGCCGCCCCACCTGACGGCCTACACCGGCATGGATGCGCTCTCGCATGCGCTGGAAGCGCTGACCTCGACCCTAGCCAACCCGATCAGCGACGCGCTGGCCCTGGATGCGATCTGGCGCATCAACCGGGCGCTGCCGCAGGCGGTGGCCCAGGGCGACGACCTGGAGGCCCGTGCCGACATGAGCCTGGCGGCGATGGTGGCAGGCATGGCTTTTCTGAATGGGCGTGTGCATCTTGGCCATGCGGTGGGCCACAGCTTCGGCACCCACTTCAAACTGGCCCACGGCCTGGCCTGCATCGTCTGTATGCCCGCCATTCTGGAATTTGTGCGCCCGGCCTGCGCTCCGGCCCTAGCCCGCATGGCGGCAGCCTTCGGCCACGACGACGCGGTGGCAGCGGTGGGCGAATTGATGGAGGCAACCGCCATCCCCCGGCTCGGCGCGGCGGCCAACCTCACCAGCAGCGACATCCCGCGCCTGGTTGAGATTGTGCAAACGGAAGAGCGACTGATCCAGCTCAGCCGCCGTCAGCCCACAGCGGCCCAGTGGGGCGAGATCTTTGGGGCGAGTTTGTAAGGAAATGACAGACGATGGATGTTGAACAAGAACGCCTATTTATCCAATCGTTTGTGCTGCGTGAACGACGCGAACGTGCCGCCTTTGAACTCGCCTCGCCGAAACGACGGCCTGCCTTTCTCAACCGCCTGTGCCACACCTACGCCGCTGTGCTCGACATGCGCTATGCTCAGGCTTTGCCCGCGTCACTTGCTGATTGGCAGGCTGTGTTGGCCATATTGCTTGCAAAACACGCGCTGCCGATGTGTTATGCAATCTCGATGAGTGACGCGCTGGATGGAAAGCATATGCCGCTGGAACAAGTACTTCAAGGTGCGGTGAGTTTTGGGCTGCCCAGCATTGTGATCTGCATCCCTGGTAAACTGGCCTACTTTGAGGCGGAGCAAGAGCACGGCCCGCCGCCACGTTTTTTGTTAGAGCGCTAAAAGCATGCTAATGGAGTTTTAAAGAAATTGAAGAGTTACAGTGTTGGTGCCATGCGTCGGTGTCCACAAAAGGGTCTGGCATAGTTCGTCAATGTCACCCCGAACGAACGTGAGGGGTCTTCAATGCAGTGCAATGAAGATTCCTTCGTTCGGAATGATAATGCGGGCGCTGTGGACAATGAAACTTCTTTTACGAACTCATCACCACGTACACGAAACAATTCCTGGTGAAGTCACTCAAACGGTTGTATCGCAACACCAGCTAGCAGTCCTGGTTTACAATCCTGAGCAGGAGGAAATAGCCCAATGGATACCGTAGCTCGTTATCGGCAAATCATCGAGCAGTTGCTGCGCGAATATGCGGCTCTCCCACGGCCAAAATCGCCCGTTGAGGTTGAGTTGGTCATAGATCCCGTAGGTGATCATTATCAACTCATGACGGTGGGCTGGCGCGGCCAGGAGCGGGTGTACGGAAGCATTGTCCACATGGACATTCGCCATGGGAAAATCTGGGTGCAGTACGATGGCACCGAGGCTGATTTTGCCCAACTCCTGGTTGCCGCTGGTGTACCCAAAAGCGACATCGTCATTGGCTTTCACTCGCCGTTTCAGC
>JALONX010000008.1 GCA_025454695.1 Chloroflexaceae bacterium | reverse complement strand
GCCAGCCTGGCGACTTTCTCCGCGACGGCTGGAACGGCTTTCATGTTCCAGCAGACGACGCAGCGGCTTTACGCGAGAAGATTCAGTATCTGCTGAACCGGCCTGACGAAGTGGCCCGCATGGGTGAGAACGCCCACCGCACTATTGTGGAGCAGTTCAGCCTGGAACACTACACGAATCACGTGCTGTCATCGCTTCGACAACAACCACTGCCGTAACCGCTCGCTTCCTCTATTTTCTCGTACTTTCAGGGGGCCAGGAAACAGCAAAACCTGGCCTCCTCGCATATGTAACAAAAGGAATTCCCTCGATGCACGTGCTTTTGCTGAAAGGCTACGCCCTGGAGCACTACACCCGGCGCGTGTTAGCGTCGCTTGCCTGACATCGGCCACTACTATCCTGTTGCAGGCCACATGCGGTATTCTGTGGCCTGTCTTTTTGCTCACACAAGGAACTGCCATAATGCATTTCGACGCAACCTACCAGGGCAAAACGGTTCTCGTCACCGGGCACACCGGCTTCAAGGGCGCATGGCTGTGCGAATGGCTCCTACTCTGCGGCGCAAGGGTGATCGGCTTTTCGTGCGACATTCCCACTACACCCAGCCTCTTTTCGGTGCTTCAGCTTGAGTCGCGCATATGCGCCGACCTGCGGGGCGATATTTGCAGCCCCGGCGCACTGCGGGATGTGCTGGAAACCTATCAGCCCGACTTCGTCTTCCACTTTGCGGCCCAGTCGCTGGTGGGGCGCAGCTATACCGAGCCGCTCCTAACGATTGACACCAATGTGATGGGCAGCGTGCAGCTGCTGGAAGCGCTGCGCCTGGCCCAACGGCCCTGTGTGGCAGTGCTGATCACCACCGACAAGGTGTATGAAAACCGCGAATGGGACTATGCCTACCGCGAACACGACCCGCTAGGCGGCTACGACCCCTACAGCGCCAGCAAAGCCTGCGCTGACATTCTGATCGCCTCGTATCAGCGCTCGTTTTTTGCGGCCCACGCCGGGCAGGGGCCAACCATTGCGGTGGCCAGCGCCCGTGGCGGCAACGTCATCGGCGGCGGCGACTGGGCCGCAAACCGTATTGTTCCCGACTGCATGCGCAGCCTGGCGGCGCAGCAGCCCATTCCAGTGCGCAACCGCCACGCCACCCGCCCGTGGCAACACGTGTTGGAACTGCTCAGTGGCTACATGCTGCTGGGGGCGCAGCTGCACCAGGCCAGTACACAGCACAACCACGAACGGCTGGTGAAGCTCTGCTCGGCCTTCAATTTTGGCCCACTGATCACCTCGAACAAGCCGGTGCAGGCCCTGGTGCAAGAGGTGCTGTGCCACTGGCCTGGCAGCTGGCACGACATGACCGACCCCAGTGCCAACCACGAGGCTGGGCGGCTGAACCTGACCATTGACAAGGCCTACCACACCCTGGGCTGGCACCCGCGCTGGAACTTTGAAGAAACCATTGCGGCCACGGTGGCCTGGTACCGGCGCTACTACGAAAACGCAGCGGACTCACTGACCATGCAGACCTTCACGCAGCAGCAGTTGTGCGATTTCAGCGCCCGAGTCGTTGCCGAGGGCACCACGTAAAGCTTTGCTGGTGCAGCAACACAGGAGGGGCAGGCGAGTGCAAGCTCACCTGCCCCTCCTGTGTTTACGTTTGTGCTGCCTTGCCTTAGCCTGGCGTGCCCTGCTGAAGACCACGTGTACGCTGACGAGCCTGTTTCAGCTGCGATAGCCTCTTCCACACGCCGTGGCTGAGGCGGCGGCTAGCCACCCATAGTGCGCCAGCTGGCGGTGCAAACCAGCCGCTCCGAGCTACATAGTGCAGAAAGCGATCATTAGTGACGCCACGATACCGATGATGCCAGGGCTTGCGGGTGCCGGTAAAGTGCATAATAAACGGGTTATTGGCCACCTTTGCCTGGAAGGCGGCGCTGTCGGCGGCGCTCATGTGGCGGCGCGGCCCATAGTCGGCCAGAGTTGATTGCTGCACATTCCAGCGCGGGTCGAGTTTCAGCCAGCGCCCGGCCAGCGCCACGCTGATTGCATCCTGATCGGGAAAGAGAAACTCGCTGTGATACTGCTCAAGTACTCCTATCACCTGGGCGGTCATCTGCTCATCCCGCCAGCGGTGCAAGTTCAT
This sequence comes from Chloroflexaceae bacterium, assembly GCA_025454695.1. Taxonomy (GTDB): domain Bacteria; phylum Chloroflexota; class Chloroflexia; order Chloroflexales; family Chloroflexaceae; genus JALONX01. The sequence continues at coordinate 22,861 of JALONX010000008.1, read as the reverse complement.
CAGCAGCACACCAGAGTTCAGGTAGGGAATGTTCGGGTCAATTTTTGGCTCTTGCACCACGTGGCGAAGGGCGGTGGCCACGGTGGGGTCGGTATAGTTCTCGACTGCCAGGCAGAACGCATCGCCCAGCGGCATGTCCCAAAGTTCCGCCAGGTCGCGTTCCACAATCAAGTCGCTATCAAGGTAGATCGCCCGCTGGTGCTGCGGCAAAAGGTCGGGGATCAGCAGCCGCAGATACATCGCTCGGCTGTACTGTTTCGAGGTGGGCAGATGCCGCACCGGCAGCATGTCGGCTTCCACCCAGTGAAATTGGGCCTCGGCACGGGCCGCCTGCACCACCCGCTCAATCCGCATGCGCTTGGCTGTTGTGATGCCATCGTTCAAAACATAGACCTGCGCCGCCTGGCCAGCCCGAAGATTGCGCAGGGCGGAGGAGAGTGCAACCGCAAGCGGAAACGCAAACGCATCATCACATCCACTCACGATCACCACCGGCTCAGTCCACTGGAACACAGGGGGTTCCACAACAGGTTCTCCTAATTAGCACCGAACGGGCTGTTATCCCTCAGAAACAAAAAGTAAGTCATTATAACACTTCTGAATTGACGGGAGTTGTGCAGTCACCACCCTGGAGTGAGGCTGGCGAGTCGCAATATCCTCGTGCTAACCCTCACCCACCGTGCCATGCCCGCGTCAGCATAATCGCTTCGTCAAGCTCCACCTCATCGGCCAGGTAGGTGGCCAGGGTCGCCAGCATGGCAGGTGAGAAATCGGCGGGAGCTTGCGTCGCGGCCCGCCCGTGGGCTGCGGGCATGGCGCTGTGGCCATGGCTGCCCCCACTGCGGCGCGGGGCGTCGGCCCGCCATGTGCGCCGCTGCCCCGTAGATACTCCTCGTTGCTCAGTTGGTTGTGTGATCCAGTGGCGGGTGGCGTGGCAGGCCGCTTCCGGGCTGTAACCATCGCGCAGAAAGCTAGCCAGGGTGGCAACCATCGTCGGCGTGAAATCGGGCGGGGCCAGCGCCACCGCCTGCTCGTCGGCATGGTCGGCGCTGGGGGGCGAGGCTCGCCAGCGCACCACAACCGCGCCGGGGCCGCAACCCTGGGCGATCAAGGTATGCAAATGTGCGCAGGCGGCGGCTAGATTTACATGGCGAAACTGGTGGGCAACCGTGGGGGCAATGCCTTCTTGTTGTAAAAACTGTTCCGTGGCCGTTTGTGCCTCCTGCCCCTGAGGGGGAGGTAAATCCTTTGGGTTTCGTTTTTGTGCCTGTAGTGACTCATTTCCTTCTGCCGGTGCGGGCGCTGATGCTGATGTTGGTGTATCTTTTGGTAATGCGCTAAACCCAGCGTGAGCAGTGGGGGCCTCACCGATCACGTCACCGATCAATGGGGCGGATGATGCACCGATCAGCGAGGCGGATGATGCACCGATCAACTCGCTGGGCACAAAAATAAGCGGCACGCCCGCCTCGTCACATGGTGCGGCAACAGTGCTGATCCCCAGCCGGGCGTAGCCTTTGGGGGCCAGCAACACGCCGTCTTCTTCCAGCAGGGTACGCTGCGAAATAAGTGCCAGCAGGGTGGTTTCGTCGGGCAAGGGCATGGCGCGGTTCTCCTGGCACAGGCCCCATGCGTTGAGTGCTGCCGTGGTTGTGGGCAGGCCGTCGAGGGTCAGGGCGTAGCTGCCCACGTCGCGCAGGCTCAGCAGCGGGGCGCTGGTGTAGCGTTCCACGCGGGCGGGGTGGCTGGGGTGGGGTTCTAGTCGCCCCAGGTAGAGGTCAAGCAGCCGCCGGTCGAGGCGCTGCCGCTGCACATGGGCAGGGCGGCCCAGACCAGGCGCGTTCAGTTCCCAGGGGCGCACCTCACCACTGATGAGGCCCCAGGTGGGCAGGTAACGCTTTTTGCGCTGGCTGCCGGGCACGCACAGCAGCCAGTTGCCGCTTTCCAGGCGGGCAATTGCACGGATCACCGCGCCACGGCGCAAGGTCGGGTCGTAGCGCATAACATCATCGGACGAGAGTGGCACGGCGTCTTTGTGCAAAAAATAGAGCCGCGCCACCAGGGCATACATGCCCACTGCCAGCGGCGTGTCGCGCAGGTCGGCGAGCATGCGGCGGGGCAGGGGCAGGTAGCCGTGAACCAGGGGAGCTGCTGCGGGTGGCGGGGCAGCAGCGGGCGCGGGCTGAAGTTGGGTTGAGCCAGACATAAAACAACTCCCTGCAAGGGCAGGCGCTATTGACAGTGGGATCAGCCCTTGCTAAGATAGAAGCGAACACGCGGCACAGCCATACCCTGGCGGCAACGTGGTGGGCCTTTGACCTCAGGCTTGGCGGCAGAGGGTCAAAGGCCAGTTTTATTGCCACTGACAGGTAGAGCTTTGTGCGGGCAATGAAGGAACTTCATTGCTTATGCTGATCGTAGCAAGTTATCGCGCCACTGGCTAGATACTATGCGCGCCAATTTCACGACTCAACTGTGCCATTTTGATGCCAAACCGCGCCACAATGTGGCGCGGTTTGGCGTTGTTTATGAACATTTGTCAAACTGCGCCACATTGTGGCGCAGTTGGCGCAGTTTAATTACTCTTCAGAAGGTGTTGTTTGAAGCTGATATAACAATGCCCGCCCTTCGCCGGATGAGGTGATCAGCCCGGCTTCTACCAGGCCGCGCATGTCGCGCTGAATGGAGCGGCGGGCGCGATTGCCGAATGAAGCGATCAGTTCGCGGGGCGAAAGCGCCCCCCGTGAGCGCAGCAGGGCCAGGATTTTGCGCTGGCTTTCGTTGAGCTGGGTGTAGGCCCCACCCCCATAAAAGAGATCAAGTGAACGCCCGTAGACGGTGACGATGAACGACGCGCCGGTGTCCTGGAAGGTAGGGGCGCTCATCCCTTCCTGGCCCAGCACCGCCACCACCGTGTTGAGACCCTGGCCAAAAGCTTCGACGTAGCCCGCCTCGTAAAGAATACTGAGAATGGTAGGGTTGCGCGACGACTGCTCAAATAGAATATTTTCCACCGTCACGCCGGGCGGCAGGCCACCGGGGCTGATCCACTCGATGCGGTTGCGGAAGAGCTGTACCCGTGCCGCTGAACGGAAGTTGGTGTAATCCCGATGGGCCAGCATGTTCACACACAGCTCGCGCACCACGGCGCGGGGATACTCATGGACTTCCACCCGCTGGAAGCTGCGCTCACTTAGCGTCATCCCGTGGTGGATGTTGCCCCAGACATACGTTTCCACCCGCGCCAGCTGATCGAAGATGGTGCCGCCGATATTTTTTTCCAGGTGAATCACTTCGTAGGTCAGTGGGTCAAGGCCTCGGTAGTGACCGATGTCAATCACGCCACGAGGGAAGGTGGCCTGCGGTTCGTGGCCAAAGCAGAGCAACCCGGCCAGGCTCAGTAGGTAGCCCTCGCCACTGGGCACCACACACTGGCGCTGCACCAGGTATTCAAGCGGCTCAGTAGGGCCGTTGTAGCGACCGCCTTCCACCGAGCGGCGGATGTGGCTGGCCACCTTGGCCATGTCAATCATCTCAAGCGACGTGCCGGTGATTGGCAGGCTGTCTACACTGCGTAAACTATCAAGATTGAGAGCTGGAAGTTCGGTCATATCATCATTCTGCGGCTTGCGCACTGCTGTGTGCATGGTGTGCTATTGTACGCGCTCTTGCAGCCAGAGGCAAACGTTTAGGGTTATGCGACAGTATGGTATCATGCCACGCACATGATAGAACGGAAGGAGGCGTTGATGGACTGCCCATTCCCTGGGATGGATCCCCACCTGGAACAGTCGAGTATCTGGCCCGATGTACATAGTAGCCTCATTTACGCCATACGTGACCAGATACAGGCCCAGTTGAACCCCAACTACACGGCGGCGATCACGCCATACGTCACCTTTGAAAATGCGGACAGCATAATTGAGGACAGTTTAGCGTAAAGGCGACAGCTATGGCCCGTGTGATTGCCGTGGCGGTGCCCAAAGGCGGCACCGGCAAAACCACCACGACCCTCAACCTGGGGGCTGCCCTGGCCGAACGGGGCCAGCGCGTGCTGCTGGTGGACTTCGACCCCCAGGGGAACTTGACCCAGGCGTTGGGCCTGCGCCCCGGTGACCTTGACCACACCGTGTATAGTGCCATCAAGCACTTTCTCACCAGCTATGAGTCCCGGCTGGAACAGGCGGTGCAGCAGACGCCCGCCGGGCTGGACGTGATTCCCACCAGTGCCCGCTTGAACCTGGCCAACGACGAGCTGGCGGTGGCGATTCAGCGCGAGTTTGTGTTGCAGAAGCTGCTGGCCCCGCTGCATGAACGCTACGACATCATTCTGATTGACACGCTGCCCTACCTGGGCGTGCTGGTGGTGAACGCCCTGGTGGCCGCCACCGAAATCGTCATCCCCTTGCAGGCCGAATACCTGGCCACTGAGTCGGTGTCGCTGATCCTCGAACAGGTGCAGCTGATGCGCCGTTCTGGCCTCAACCCCAACTTGCTTATCACTGGCATTCTGCTCACCATGGTGGATCAGCGCACCGTGATTAACCGCGAGGCAGTGGCCTATGCTCGCAAAGCCTTTGGCAGCCAGGTGCCCGTGTTTCAGGCGATGATCAAACGCTCGGTGCGGGTGCCCGAAAGTCAGGCCAGCCACCAGACACTGCTGCGCTACGACCCACAGGGCGATGTGGCTGGAGCCTACCGGGCGCTGGCCGAGGAGGTGTTGCGTGCCGCCCCGCCGAAGTAAAGGCTTTTTCGACCAGCAAGTGCGCCCCGAAGACGAACTAGCCCGCCAGCGCGAGGTCGAGGCGCTGCTGGCTCCCCGCCGCAGCGTGGTGCAGGATATTCCCGTCGAGCGCGTTCGCCCGAATCCGTTCCAGGCTCGCACTGTCTTCCGCAACCTGGAAGAACTGGCCCAAACCATCCGCGCCCAGGGCTTCACCACCCGCCTGCGGGTGCGGCCTGACCCTGCCGAAGAAGGCTATTTTCAGCTGGTGTTTGGCGAACGGCGCTTGCGGGCGGCAAGACTGGCTGGACTCACGCTGGTGCCATGTGAAGTGGCCAGCCACACTGATGACGACCTGATCGAAATTGGCCTGGCAGAAAATATTCAGCGCCAAGACCTTGACCCGCTGGAAGAGGCCCGCGCTTTTGAGCTGTTTATCGAGCAGCGCGGCTATAGCATCCGCCGCCTGGCCGAGCGCATCGGCAAAGACAAGAGCTATGTGGAAGACCGGCTGGCCCTGTTGCGCATGCCCGCCGACCTGCAGGCGATGATCGCCGAACGACCCGACGCCCTCCGTTCCGCCCGCGAGATCGCCAAAATCAATTCACCCGCCGCTCGCGAGCCGCTGATCAATGGTGTGGTGGCGGGCAGTCTCTCCACGCAGGAGATTCGGGGCATGGTGCGCGACCTGACCGCGCCGCTGCTGGAGGACGAGCATGGCGAGTTGCCCGCCCGCCCCGGCGAACGGCTGCTTCCCGCCCGCCCCAGGGTTGCCGCCGCCGACCCGGTGGAAGCCATGCACCGCACCGTTGCCCGCGACCTGCAAACCATGCGCTCGCTGCTGGGCCGCTGGGCCGACCTGGCCGCCGCTGGCGAGGAGGGCCGCGCCGTGGCCCAGGCCGCCCTGGCTGAGGTGCTGGCCGAGATCGAGCGGCTGGCCGAGCGGCTGCGGCGGTAAAGCGCTCACCAGGTACCACCAAAAAGACGTGTATTTCAGCTTCTTTGTAGCTTTGTTTCTTATATGTGGAGCGAGATACGCATGTGCATAGAACAGCGCCCACTTTAGAAGTGTTTGTAAAGATACATCGCTAGAGTATAATACTGTAGCGATGTATCTTTCTGTGTTGAGGGGCTATGTTCTTTGACCGTGTGCATGAACTCGCCATGCTCCAGCAGATTCTGGAGCGACGCCGGGGTGGTGAGTTGCTGTTGCTCTACGGGCGGCGACGTGTGGGCAAAACTGCCCTGCTGCGGCATTGGGCTACCACCAGCGGGGTGCCCTGGACGTATTGGATGGCACAGAAGGAACCAGCTGATCTCCAGCGCCGTCGTCTGGCTGCTGCCGTGCGTGGTCGCCCGCCAAGGGCGGCTGGCCCCAGCTTTCCCAGCTGGTCAGATTTGTGGGATGATGTGGCCGCCCTCGTTCGTGATGACCGTCGCATGCTCATCCTCGATGAATTGCCCTGGGCGGTAGAAGCCGACTCGTCAATGCTTTCGGCGTTACAATACGCATGGGATAGCCATTTTCAGCAGCGCAACCTCACCCTCGTCCTTTGTGGCTCTCACATCCGTACCATGGAAACATTGCTGAGTCGCCAAACACCATTGTTCGGGCGACTGACGGCTCAATATCAACTGCAACCGCTACCGTTTGGTGTGTTGCGGGAATTTTTTCCCACCTGGGAGCCGGATGCTCAGGTCGCTACCTATGCCATGCTCGGCGGAGTGCCACAATATCTTCGCTGGTTCGACCCGGCGCTTGCGCTCAGTGACAATATTCGTCAGGCCATTTTGTCTCCTTCCAGCGTTGCCCTCGCCGAGATTGAACTGCTCCTGGCTGATGAAGTACGTGATGTTCGCACCTACTTAACGGTGCTGAATGCCATTGGCGAAGGTGCCCATGCGCTCAAAGCCATTGCCGAAGCAACCATCATCGCCCCAACCAATCTCACCAAATATTTAGGAGTGTTGCAAGAGCTGCGTCTGGTTGAGCGGAGGGTTCCAGCAACGATTCCGCCATCGTTACAGCATCGTTCCAAACAGGGCCGTTACCATCTCATCGATCCCTTCCACCGTTTCTATTTTCGTTTTCTGCGCCCCAGTCAGGCTGAGATTGCCTATCAACCTGATGTTGTGCTAGCACACATTCAGAACGGTTTGCGGGCCTTTGTAGGCCAGACGGCCTGGGAGGAGTTGTCGCGGCAGTGGGTGCAGCGCCAGGGGTTGCTGGGCCAACTGCCCTTTCAGCCAGAAGTGATTGGCAGCCACTGGGATCGCAAGGTGCAGGCGGATGTGGTTGCGGTGAACTGGCGTGAACGGGCTATTCTTGTTGGGGAGTGCAAGTGGGGGGCTGAGCCAGTGAGTCGGCAAACACTACGACAGCTACTGGAAGAGACGGTATTCAAAACCCTGGCCGCCCTTCCCGAACATGGCACGGGCTGGAGGGTTGTCCCAGTGCTTTTTGCACGAGCCGGAGCGACCCCAGAGGCTACAACGCTGCTGCGCGAGCAGGGCGGCTTGCTCGTTGACCTTCCCACGCTGTATGCCGATATGGGCGAGGTACATGGCGGCCATCGCTGAGTGTCTGGATGTACAGACAGTTGTGATAAGCTTCACAACTTAATAAGTCACATAATCTACCGCGTTGTCGTCGAGTGAGTCCATGTCGTGGGCGTAGCGCATGGTAGTGGCCGGGTCGGCGTGGCGGGCGGCGGCCTGGGTCTGGGCAATACTGGCCCCGCCCTTCAGCGCGAGGGTTACAAACGAGTGGCGCAGGCTATGGGGCGAGAGGTCAGCGGCTTTCGCGCCGAGGTCGGCCTGGCGGAAGCGCTCGTTGAGCAGCCAGTACAGCCCGATGTAACTCAACTGCCCGGCGACCTTATACTGGCGCACGGCCCCATCTACCGGGGTGCGCGGCCCCACATGGTAGACGCGCCGAAACACTGGCCCTTCTGTAATACCCGCCGCCGTCAGGTAGGCGTGAAGCAGTGCCCATGTGCGCGGCTTCACTTTGACCCGCTGGCGCGCTCCGCCTTTGCCCTGCACCCAGGCCACCGGGTGATTGCCAATTTGCTCTAGATCGTTTACCTGCAATCCGATCGCTTCTGAGGATCGCACTCCGCTAGTGAGCATAAAGCAGATCAGTGCCAGGTCGCGCTGGTCGCGCAGGGTTGGCCCCTGGCAACTGGCTTCAAGCCGCCGTGCTTCCTGGCGGGTCAGATACACCGTGGTGCTGGCGTTGGGCAACTTCTCGCCCCGCACATATTCCAGCGGGTTGATGGCGATCAGATGGTAGCGCAACAGGCGCTGGAAGAGCAAGCGTAATGGCGTGAGCCTTCGGTTGCGGGTCGCCGGGGCCAGGCCATCGTCTGCCGCCGGGTGGCTGGGGCGCAAATGGGCCATGTAGGCATGAATGTCGGCTTCGCTCACCTGTTGCAAGCGCATCAGGGTGGCGTTCACGGCATGGCTGGCAGGGGTGTCACGCCGCAGGTCGGCCACTTCAACCGGTAAGCTCACACCTCTCCCAATCAGCCAGGTCAGGAAGTCGGCCAGGTCGGCCCGGTAGGCGGCGCGGGTTTTGGCCGACTTCCCACGGAGGATGACCTCGGCGATGAGATCGGCGACAGTGCGCGGGGGTGGGGTGGGCACCGTTGATGTAAGGGGCGCGGGAGTTGCGGGGATTGGTGTGGTAGAGTCTTCCATGGGGTACTCCAATGTTGTATCTGTGTTCTTCATTTTACTATAAATAAGCCGGATTAGCTATAGTAAAAATAGAACAACCTGCCGAAATTTCACGAGGCTCCCATACATGTGTGGGAGCCTCGTGAGATGTTTTAGCGATTGATAACTGGAAGGTAGACGAAACGGAGATTATTCAACACGGCGTTGATGTTAGCACGAACACCGGTTGCGGCAACCTCAATCGGCGTGGCTGAAGCCAGTGTGCCCTGCCGGTCATAGTAGCTGCTGGCGTAGCCACTGTTCCCTGCACCAAAGAAAATTCGGTAGGTGCCAGCGGGGAGGGCAACAGTCCGGTAGTAGCCAGTGGGCTGGGTGAAAATGCCTATCGTGCGCTCCTGATCCTCGCCGCCGATGATCCTCCCGCCACTGTCGTAGGTGTCAATGGCGATACCTGACAACCCCTCCTCCGTTCTTGCGCTGGTTACCCTGCCGGTGATGATGGTGCCCCGATCCAGGCTGGCGGTGGAGCCGCCGGGTGGCCCTACTTGTACGGGCGTATCCGATGGTTCCCCAACGATGACAACTGTGCCTTGCTCGCGCTCGGTAACGGTGTTGTTGGTTGCTCCTTGCTTATAGTATGCGCCAAGGTAGGTGCAGGAACGGCCAAAGGGCTGAAAACCTAACACATACTGCCCTGCAGGAGCTGCATCGGTGAGAAATTCACCATTTATATCCGTGGCACCACCCGCAACGCCCTGGTTGTCCAGCCCGAAGACGTTTACCGCGACATCAGTGATGGGCAGCCCGGTGGCGGCAGAAACGAGTTTGCCACGAATGCGCGTGCCCCGTGGCAGCGCACCGTTGATATTTGCGGTGGTCTGGCCGCTCTGCACAATGACCGGGTCTGCTGCGGCAAGCCCTGGTTTCTGGTTGTAGAGAATACCAGCGTACTGGCCCAACGGGCGGAATTCCACTTTGTAAGTGTCAGGGAAGATGGGAATGGTGTAGGTGCCATCGGCCCCGGTTTGCCCCTGCGTAACATAGCGCCCATTGGAGGCCCGTTTCACAAACACCGTTGCATTGGCCAGGGGCAGCCCCGTGTCGGCTGCTGTTACCCGGCCACTAATGGCCCCGTTGACCTGGGCTGGCGCAACAGCACCCGCTGTGCCCGCCAGGCTGGCTCCAGTCGGTTTTCGGTCGAGGGCAATGTTGATGTTGGGGGTGATCTGCCCGTCTTTCACCTGTACCGCCGTGAAGCGAGCTGGTGATCGGTGTTCGCCAAAAAACTCTTCCTGGTAGGGGCTGTTTTCAGCAGGCACAACGCGCACAATGTATTCGCCCGTGGCCAGGCCATCAAGATCATACACACCCTCGCCGTTGGTCTGTTTACTGTTTAATAGGTCATAGTAGAGGGTGTACACTTCCAATGTGATAAAGGGGATGGTTGCACCAGTGGTTGCATCTGTTACCTTTCCATTAATGACGCCAGTGCCCCGTGTTGCGCCACATACGTCCAACACGGCTTCTCCTTGTGCCAGGTTCTGCGCAATGGCTGCCTGGCGACCCCCAGTTGGAAACAAAGCCACAGTTACCATGATGACGATCCAGGTCATCAAAAAACACCAGCGACGCATAAACAATTCCTCTCCAGACTCAAACAAATGCGGTTTCCGTGTACAATACTGGCGGCTCCGTTGTGCATGTTCAAACGGAGATGTAGAGGTAGATTGAGGAGAAATGCAGTACGGTTCTTGTCATCGTAGATGGGTGAACTTAATCTTTGATGACGAGTAACTGCCTAATGCTATCAAAAAAATTATTTTCGTAAAGCTGTCGTTAAAACACGACGAGCAAACCAGGGAGTAGCACACTGGCATATCCCTGGTTTGCTCGTGAGAGAGCTATCCGATCAGAGCTTACACCTTTGTAAACTTGGTCAGCAAAGGTGTAAGTTGATAAAGCAATCGGCTACCGCGTGACCACCGGCAGGAAGACGGTTGTGGTATTGTTGGTCGCTGCTGCCGTCACGCCCCACGGGTCAAGGCCGATCAGATTCACCACCGGCTCAACCAGCAGGTTGGGGAGGTTGCCACCCTGGGCCGGGCTACTGGCCACGCCTGGCCACTGCTTGCCGCTGGGCGCAATGTTCAGTGTGTAGCTGCTGTTGTCGGCGGCACCATGCACCAGGAAGACATACACCCCGCTCCGTTCTGCCGTGAAGCTGACGTTGTTGCCGTCCCCGGCTTCGGTGATGCTGGTGATGGGACGAGTCAGGCCGGGCAGGCCCAGCGGCCCTGGCCCCCACACAAACAGATCGGCGTTGCCGCTGCTGGTGAAGGTGACATTCACCTTAGTTCCGGCCTCGAAGTTCACCAAATAGGGTACCATGTCACCCCGATCCACCGTGCCGGGCGTGAGCAAGCTGAAGACGGCGATGCCGCTGCGCACCAACGGCGAGGTGCGGCCCTGCGCGTCGCGCACCTGCACCGCAATGGCGTGGGTGCCGCTCTTGTCGCCCAGTTGCCATGCATAGCTGGCCTGGTAGTTCACCCAGCCGCTCTCGCGCACCTTTTCCCACTTCGGCAGCCGCTCGCCGCTGATCTGCCACTCCTGCACCTGCATCTGGGCCACGCCATTGCTGGCCCCAATGTTCAGGGTTACATCACGGCTCGTCACCACGCCCTGGCCGTCATTCACCTTCAGGCTGGTAACCTGCGGAACTACCGGTCGGTCGTCCGGCGGCGGCACTGGCGCATCGGCAGGCAGCAACAGCACCATCGCCCGTAACGGCAGGTCGCGCCCGGCCATCGCGCTCGATGTAACCGTGGCCACGTTCGCCACTGGCGTAGGCTGCGTCACGGTTTTCGCCGTGGCGCGGAAGCTCAAGGTGGCGTTGCCGCCATTCTGGGCCACCTGCACCCCGCTCCATTTGATGGTGCGAGTCGCGGCGTCGTAGCTGCCGCCAGCGGTGATCGAGCCAGCCACCAGCTCAACCAGCTCCGGCAGTGGGTCGCTCACCTCAACCGTGGCGCTGGCGGTGCCGATGTTGCGCAGGTTGATGTTGTAGGTCACTTCCTCACCTGGCTTCAACATCTGCTTGGAAGCGGTCTTGGTGGAGCCAGCCAGAATCGGCATCGGGTTGGGGTTGGGGTTGGGAATGGGCTGCTGCACCAATGCCACGTTGACGCTGCGTGGGAAACCCTGGCCACCCTGTGGTGTGATGGTGGCGGTGTTGTTCAATAGTGACGGGGCGTTGACCTGCACCTTCGGTGTGACTCGGAACGCGAGCGTCACCCCACCATTGGCAGGCACATTCACATTACTCCATGTCAGCGTGTTCCCGTTCATTGCGCCGCTATTGGTCGCCGAACCAGCCACATATTCCAGCCGCCCGTCAAGCGGGTCGCTTACATTGACAGTGACAGCGCTAGCCCCGCTATTGCGCAGGTTAATGCTGTAGGTCAGCTCCTCGCCAAAGGCCAGCGTTTGCTGCGAGGCGGTTTTGTCAGAGTTTTCCAGGTTGGCCGGGGCCGGGGTGGCCGCTCCTGGCGTCAGGGTGACAACGCCAGTGTTCACGCCGATCATGCCGCGCCAGCTGGTTGCCGCCAGGCTCAGCTTCACGGTGGCGCTGGTTTGCTGCGCCACGGCACTGGCTTGCTGCACCTCGAAGGTGCCGCTCACACTCGCGCCTGCGCCAACAACCACATCGTTCCACGACACAACCCGGTTTCCACCATTGCCCGTGGTGCTGTTGCCGCCACCGCTGACGGAGCCAGCCACCACGCTCAAGTTTGGATCAACAATCGCGCTTATGTCAACTGTTTCGCTACTGTCGCCCGTGTTGCGCACCGTCACCGTAACGGTGGCGTTCTGGCCGGGGCCAATGGTAGATGGTGCTATGGCGACGCCACTTTCTCTCAAGTTTGGGCCTGCTGCTGCCAGTGGCGCGGCATAGGGCAGCGCCAGCAGCGCTAGCAGCGCTAGCACCAGGGCCACTGCGCCCCAGCGCCCTGTGCGGGTTGCCAACAACGCACGTTGGTGTGGACTCCCGTAAGTCATAAACCCATCCTCCTTAACTGTGGTAGATACTGACTTCCGCTCCCTTCAGAAGCCAGCTCGCGATATCCTCTATAGCAGATTGCAGATTGGCTAATCACAGATCGCAGATTGGAACAGCACTGCGATGCGATACAACCCCACGGTGCTGGTTCAACCGATCTGCAAACGGCTATAAAAGACGTAGTGCATGCTCTTCAAACGGATGAGTCGCCGCGTAGTTACGCCCGATCTTCACCAATTTCAAACCAGTTCCAGTGCCAATTCTGCACCAGCACGGGCGCACCCTCAACCGCCAGTGCCGCCGCGTAGCCCGGCACCGCTGGCAGATCGTACAATTGCCACTGCCGCCCATCCTGGGCTGGGCCGCGAGTGGCCAGCAGGGCGGCAGGTTGGCCCGGCACCAGCGAAACATCAAAGGCGTCGAGTTGCAGGGCCAGGCCCAGCCCGCGCCCCTTGATGTAGGCCTCTTTGCGTGCCCAGCAGTTGAAGAAGCCCTCCACCTGCTGCTCGGTCGGCAGCGCCCGCAGGGTGGCCACCTCCGCCGTTGAAAAGAAGCGCTCAGCAATCTTTTCACCCGCCACCTCAGGCCGCAGCCGCTCAATATCTACGCCCACCTCCCGTTCACGGGCCACGGCAACGAGGGCCAACTGATGAGAATGGGAGATGTTAAAGTGCAGACTCACGTCGCTTCCGGCCAGGGCTGGTTTACCATGTGTGCCCTCAACAAAGCGCAAGCTGTGCGGTGCTTCTCCAAGGTAGTGCCCCAACAGCGTGCGCAGCGTTCCCCGCGCCACGGTGAACCGGTTGGCATCACGGGGGAAGTAGAAGCGCGCGGCCCGCTGCTGCTCGTCCGCGCTCAACAGGGCCGCACAGCGGCGCAGCACTTCCGGCGGCGGCTCCAGCTGCCCCAGCCAGACATGCACACTGCCTGGTGTGAGTGTGGGCCTGGTTGTGGGGGATGTCCATTCCATAGGCGATAGGCGATAGGCGATAATCCACACAGAAACGCAGAGGCGCAGAGGTGCAGAGGCGCAGGGGCTTTTGACTGCTCAGTATGTAGTAGAACCCCTTGTCACTCCATCACCCTGTCACCTTGTCATCTCTGCGTCTCCGTCTCTCTGCGCCTCTGCGTTAAAACCTGCTGGCTAAATCCCGCGCCAGGCTTTGCAGCAGCAGCTGGCGGGCGCTGGTGAGAAAAAAATGGTCGCCCGGCAGCATGCGCAGGGTGAAACTGGCACTGGTTTGTACCCGCCATGCGTCCAACTCCTCCCGGCTCACGTCGGGGTCGCCCAGGCCCCCAAAGGCCACAATTGGACAGGCCAGCGGCGGCTCTTCCACGTAATGGTAGACCTCGCACACCGCAAAATCCGCCCGCAGAATGGGCAGCACCAGTTGCAGCAATTCAGGATGCTCCAGCACCTCCCTGGGGGTTCCGTTGAGGCGTTGCAACTCAGCGATCAGCTCCGGCTCGGGCAGGCCATGGGCGGGTGGGTGGGTGTCGGGCAGCTGGGCTGCGCGGTGGCCCGAAACCGCCAGCAGCCCGGGCTGGGGCAGCCCTTCGCGGCGCAAGGCGCGGGCCAACTCGAACCCCACTAGCGCACCCATGCTATGGCCAAAAATGGCAAAAGGTTTATCGAGCAGCGGGCGCATGGCCGGGAGCAGCACCTGCACCAGCGGCTCCATGCGGGTGAAGGGTGCTTCCGCCATGCGGCTCTCACGCCCTGGCAGTTGAATGGCGCACACCTCCACCGTGGGCGGTAGCGTGGCCCCCCACTGGGCAAAGATTGCCGCCCCCGCCCCCGAATAGGGCAAACAGAACAGTCGCAACCCCGCCGTCGGATTTGGTTTGTGTATTTTGAACCACATTGTAGTTACGAGTTACGAGTTACGAGTTACGAGTTACGAGTTACGAGTTACGAGTTACGAGTTACGAGTTACGAGTTACGGTTTACAAATAATGTCGAGTTATGCATCACGCATCACGCATCACGCATCACGCTTCATACCTCATACTTCATACTTCATCATTAGATGTAGCCCCAGCATCACCACGGCGGCCCCGGCCACGAGCAGCACGCTCGCCAGGGGGCTAACCCGTTCTAGCAGCTGGCCCTGGAGCCACGGCAGCAGTGCCCCGCCGCTGCTGGCCAGCACCATCACTACGCTGGCGGCAGTGGCGCGGGCCTGCCGAAAGGTAATGGTGACAATCGCAAAGGTCGTCGGGTAGATGGGGCCGAAGCAGAGGCCCAGCATCAGCACAGCGGCCACGCTCAGCGTTGTGTTGCCCACGCCCAGCACCAGCAGCATCCCGCCCACAGCTGTGCCCACCAGGCTCAGCAGCAGCAGCGACCGCGCCGCCATACGCAAGCCCAGCAGCGCGCCCAGCATGCGCCCGCCCGTCACCGCCAGCCAGAAGCCCGAAACCACCAGCGCAGCCGTAGCGGCGTCCATGGCGGCGGTGCGCTCCAGGTAACGGGCCGTCCAGCCGCCCATGCCCACCTCAATGCCGACATAGAGCAACACCAGCAGGGCCAGGCCCCACAGCAGTGGCGAACGCAGCACGGCGCTGCTCGTGCCGGAGCGAGACTCGTGCCGCTGCTCCTGAACCACCGCAATCACCAACGTGGCGGGCGTCAGCAGCAGCAGCGCCGCCACCCCAGCCCAGAGCGCCACCAGCGGGTTGCCCCATTCCCGTAGACTCAGACTCACCAGGGCCGGGCCAAGCACCGACCCCAGGCCGAAAAAGAGGTTGACCAGGTTCAGGGCGGTGGCCCCACGGCTGTCAAACAGCTCGGCCACCAGCAGGTTCACCCCGGAGATGACGCCGCCGTCGCCCAGGCCCGCCACAAAGGCCCAGCCCAGCAACAGCGGCAGGCTAGGGCTGAGGAGCATGCCCGCCACGCCGCCTGCAAACAGGGCCAGCCCCGCCAGCACCAGCACCCGCCGCCCCAACCGGGCATTAAGCGGCCCGAAGGCCGCCTGCCCTAGCACAATACCGATAAACAGCGCCGTAAACAGCGCGCCCACCTCCGCCAGTTCGCTGCCGGTACGCCCGGCAAATGCGGGCAACGACGGCCCCAGGGCGGAAACTGTCAGGCCGGTTGCCAGAAACATAACGCATGCCACAATCATGGTGCCGCGTCGGGAGAGTGTAAACAAACGGACTCCTGCTAGTCGTACTACGAACTGCGAACTGCGAACTGCGAACTGCGTGCTGCGTGGATTTTCGTCGTTGATTCATTGGGGGCGGGTCTGAGACCACGCCCCTACACCATTGCCTTGGCACTGTTCGCCACTCGTCACTCGTTACTCGTCACTCGTCACTCGTTACTTGTTCATGTGCTGGTGAACGGCGTCTACCGCCGTGCGCACGCCATCTTCCTGCTGAATGGCCTGGGCCAGGCTGGTGGCCCGCTGGCGCATGGCGCTGCTTGTCACCATCGTCGTTACCGCTGCGGCCACATCTTCAGCTCGCACGGCAGTGCATGGGATGGGTGGCGGGCCAACCCCCAGCTCGGCCACGCGCCGCCCCCAGAAGGGCTGGTCGCCAAAAAAGGGAATAGCCAGCGTTGGCACACCAGCTCGCAGGGCATAGGCCAGCGTGCCCGGCCCGCCGTGGAAGATCACTCCGGCCAGCTGGGGGAAGAGCCAGTCAAAGGCGGTTGAGCCAATCACAAAGGTTTCCTCCGGTAGCTCCGCCGCTGCAAGATCGAACTTGCCCGGCAACACAATCGCCCGCACCCCCGCCAGCTTCAGCCCCCGCAGCAGTTCACGCATGATGTGGGCCGGGGCGTTGTCGGCCACGCTGCCCAATCCCAGGTAGACCGGGGCCGGGCCACGGCTCAGGAAGTCTACCAGATCGGCGGGGGGCTGCCAATCGCTGGCCCGTTCCAGAAACCAGTAGCCCGTCACATGAATCCAGGGCGTCCAGTCGGCGGGGCGCGGCATCACCGCCGGGCTATAGCCATACAGAATCGGCACCTGGCGCTGGTGCAGCCCGCCAAAATGACCGTTTACAAAGGCCAGCGGCGGCATGTCCAGGGTGTCACGGCGCAGCTGGTTCAGCATCGCCCGGTGGCCATGCCAAAAGATTTGTTGATCAATGATGTGGGAAAGCCAGTTGTATGGCCCGCCCAGCTTGCGCGGCCCCCGCCCATAGACAGTGGGAAACTGGCTTGTTGGCGTGACGGGCGTGTGATACGCGCCATAGCACGGTCGGCCCAGTTTTTCGGCCACATACGAGCCGATAAAGCAGAGCTGTGAGTAGATGATAACGTCGGCCTCGGCGCTGGCTTCCAGGCAGGCTTGTGTCCAGTTCCGCAGATACTCGGCAAAAATCTGCTGAAACGGGCGGGTGTCTGCCGGGGGCTGGCCGTCGTTTTGCCGCAACACCCCCATCGGGTTGCCGGGGATGACAGCAAAATCGAGCCCGTGGCCCCGCACAAAGCCCTCGAATTCCACATGGGTGGCCATGCGCACATGGTGGCCCGCCGCCTGAAGCCCGCGCCCCAGGGCCACGTAGGGCTGCACATCGCCCCGCGAGCCGACTGTGAGCATTACGATACGCATATCGGCTGCTCCATGCGCTGCAAATAGGTGTCAATCACCTGCTGGTAGTAGGTGGCGGTGAAGCGGGCGCAGGCGGCAGGGCTAAGCTGCTGCCGCATTTTGTCAATACACACGCGGTAAAAATCGCCCCGATCAACATGGTTGCGCAGCACAAACGCGCCCAGGCGCTGTTCCAGGTAGTCTACAATCGCCTCCACCTTCACCGACTGGCCAGATGCGAGGTTAAACACCTCCCGCTCGCAGCCGCTCGCCAGCAATTCCCCGGTGAGTCGCACCACATCGTCAATATCAATCAGGTCGCGGTGGGCACCGCTCCACACCTCCACATAACCGCGCCGCACCTGGTCGTACAGGGCGGGCAGCAGCTGGTGGCGTTGCTGGTTTGGCCCCACCGGGTTGGCAATACGCAAAATCAGGTGGCGCACACCAGAAGCCCGAATCACCGTTTCCATTGCCAGCTTGTGCCGCCCGTAGGCCGAACGGGGAAACACCGGGCCATCTTCGCGCACCTCGGCCTCGTAGTTGCCGTAGACCATGCCCGCCGATGAGAAGTAGACCAGGCGCAGGCCGTGGCGCAGGCAGTGCTGCACGGCGCTGTAGAGCAAGTCGGCATCGCGCCGAAACTCGCGGCTCTCCTCGCAGAGCGAGTTGGAAACCCCGGCCCCAAACAGCAGCACATCTGGGAACTGTGCCCGCAGCGGCTCAAAACTTCGGCTGATAAAGCCATTGCCAATAATGTGCATAGTGTTTACATTACGAGTGACGAATAGAAAAAGGCTAAAGGCTGAAGGCTAAAGGCTGAAATTCCACTGGTATACAACGCATAATCCTTGATCCTTGATGCTTCAGCCTTCAGCCTTCATTCTTCATTATTGGTTCTTGGTTTTCCGGCTCATAACTCACAAACTGCCGATACTGCTTCACCAGCAGGCCGAGCAGGGCGATGGTGAGCATGATTGCGCCGCAGCCGCCGTAGATCAGCGGAATGTTCTGGTTGAGCGCGTCGGCGACGACGCCGGAAAGCCCGGCTGCCAGCGGCGCAACTGCCCCGCCCAGGGTGCCGAGCAAGCCAAACACCCGCCCCCGCATCTCGGTGGGCGTGGTGAGCTGAAGAATAGTGGTGACGTTGACCATCACAAAGCCGGTGGTGAAGCCATTACAAAGGGCCAGCAACAGCACCAGCCAGGGGTTGAGCAACTGGCTCATCACAATGGTGCCGATTGGGCCGATGATGAAACAGGCCAGCATGCCGAGGCCGCGTCCGCGCCCGCGCAGTGGTAGCACCAGCATCAGCAGGTAGCCTAGCAACGCGCCAATGGCGGAAGCGGCCACGATGTAGCCGTACCAGTCGGAGGTCAGGCCGAGGCGGTCTTCCACAAAAAAGGGCAGCAAAATCAGAATCGGTGTGTTGAAAAAGTTGATCGCGGTGGAGATGAGCAGAAATTCGCGCAGCCCTGGCGCTCGCCAGACGTAGCGAAAACCGGCCACGATGTCATCACGAAATGCGACAAAGAGCGCCCGCCAGTTGGGGGCCTTTTCCGCTTTGCGCTGCGGGATTTTGACAAAACTGCTGCTAGTGGCGGCGTAGATAAACGACAGCCCGTTGACGAAAAACAGCAGCGGCGCACCCAACAGGCGGTAGAGCAGGCCGCCCAGGCCCTGGCCCAGCAGCAGGGCCATTTGCATAGAAAGCTGGCCCATCGAATTGGCCCCGGCGAGTCGTGCTTGCGGCACCAGTTCGGGCACGCTGGCCGCAATCGCGGGGATAAAAAAGGCGTTGATCGCCGCCAGCAGCAGCGCCACCACAAACAGCCAGACGATGGTGAACTGGCTGGTGGGTGCAAACCAGATCAGCGTTGCCAGCGACAGCACTAGCAGCCCGCTCAACATGTCACTCCAGACGATGATGCCCCGGCGGGGGTAACGGTCGGCCACCGCTCCACCAACTGGCTGGAGCAGCAGACTCGGTAGGGCCGACAGTGCTACCAGCAGACCCATCAGCGTGGCCGAGCCGGTGGCATCTTTTACCCAGAAGGCCAGCGCCACCAGAAACACCTGGTCGCCCATGCGGCTGATGGCCTGCCCCTGCCAGAGCGTCAGGTAGTTACGGTTCAGCAGCTTTGTGGGGCGGGGCGGCCCGGCCTCCGTTGCCACAGTCGGTTGTGCGGTATTAGTAACCATATTTATGTTGCCACAGAGAACACAGAGGACACAGAGGTGTTGAGTTATGAAGGAAACTCTGTGCTCTCTGTGTTCTCTGTGGCTATTGCTGCTCCTAGCTACATAGCGTAGCCCCAGGCCTCAAAACATTGCCGCCACTGCTGGGCGATTTGTTCGCGCAGGGGCTGGGCCAGGGGCTGGTGCTGGTTCTTCTGGTAGCCGGAACGGGAGGCGACGTAGGCCCGCAGCTGCGGCTCCAGTGCATCGAAACCAGCCAGGTTCAGTTCCTTGTAGATCTGGCCGACCTGGCCGACAATGTCTTTTTCCAGCTCCTCAAAGCGAATCTCGCAGAACTGGCCTGCTGGCACCATGTGGCGCTGGGCAAAAAAGGCCTCGTAGACCATTTTGTAACGCCGAATAATGCCCTCATCCACCTGCCCAAGATTGGGCTTTTGCAGGTAGGAAAGAGAAACGCCTTTGGCATAGAGCTGCTGGGTGGAACGGAAAACGGTGTAGGGTTCGCGGTGGATGTGGATGAAGCGGGCGTTCGGGAAAAGTTCCAGCAGCAGGCGAATGCGCCCGGTGTGTGTCGGCGATTTAAGCACCAGCGGCTTATTGTAGCGCACAGTGAGTTTTTTGAGAAACCAGCGCAGCGCCCCTTTCCACGCTTCAATTTCGACTTGCGGCACCCCGGCGAAGGTGTAGTAGCGGTCGTAGTGGGCTTCGCGGCGCGGAAACGACCAGGCGATCACCGGCGAGCGCAGGCAGCTGACGGAAAGAGCCGCTTCGTCTTCGCCAGGGCTGCGGAAGGTCATCTGCATGTTGTCCATCGGGCGGCGCTGGGCCTCAGCCCCTTCCAGGTAGCGGGCAATCTCGTCTTCCCGTGTCAGAAACGTGTGCGGGTTGGAAACCTCGAACAGGTTGGGGTAGGCGAACTGCGGATCGAGGGCCAGCAGTTCATGCAGCAGGGTGGTGCCGTTGCGCCAGTGGCCCAGGATGAACAGCGGCGGCTGCACCACGGCCCGCTCCACCGCCGCGCCAAACTCGGCGTCCTCTTTGCGCTTCCAGCGGCTGTTGGCCAGGCTCAGCTGGGTCAGGGCAATCGCCCGCCGGGCATAGCCGGGGCTGATTGCAAAGCGATTTTCGATTAACAGTCGCCGCCACTCACGGGCGGCAATGCCGCGTAGACTATCCATAGTTCGAGTTACGAGTTACGAGTTACGAGTTACGAGTTACGAGTTTTGGAATGCAAAGGAAATGAAGGAAATGAGGGAAATTATTCTTGCATCATCGCGCCATTTCCTTTATTTCCTTTATTTCCCTTGCAGAGTTTCATTTCTGTCATCTGGTCATCGTGTCAGCGCAAGCAGTCCCCGCAGTTCTTCGAGATACCACTTTGCCAGCCGTTCAATGGTGGCTCGTTTGTATTGTTTGCCGCTGTAGCTCCACTGCATGTCGAGTTGCCCACCCGCCACAATCGCCACCACGTAGATCTGAGCCGCCCGCTGGTTGTGGGGGTGCTGTTCTGTGCCCACCGACTCACTGGCGACGCGGAAGGGCATGGCTGGTTCATCGCTGTCGGCTGCGGCCAGCGGCTGGTCGAACTGGCCCAGGTAGTTGAAGCTCACGGCGGGTTGGGGAATGTCAGCCAGGGCCGCTCGCGCCTCGTCATCACCCAGATAGCGCAGCAGTCCGTAGCCAACGCCCCGGTTGGGCACGGCGCGGAGCTGCTCCTTGATCTGTTGAAGGTCTGTTTGTACTGCGAACTGCGAACTGCGAACTGCGTACTGGCTGTTGGCTTCGGTCTTTGGTCTTCGGTCTTCGGTCGCTGCAAGCGCAAGCAGCAGTGGATAGACAGCGGTGAACCAGCCCACGCTGCGCGACAAGTCAAGGTCGTCAAACAGGTCTTCGCGCCCATGCACGTCCATCTCCACCAGCAGGCGCGGCAGCCCCGTCCAGCGTTGGAAGGTGCGGGCCAGTGCGGTGAGCAGAGCCTCCTGGGGCTGTGTGCCGGTGGCGGCGGGCAGGGCCGTGAGCAGCGCCCGCGTCTCGTCGGGCTTCAGCCCGGCGAAGACCCGCTCGGTGTCGCCGTAGCTGTTGCCGCCGGGAAAGTCTTGCGGCAGCGGCGGCAGGGCCACGGCCATGTTGCGCCAGTAGTCCAGTTCACGTTGCACTGCCGGGCTGCGGGCGTGGCTGGCCAGCCGCCGTGCCCAGGTGGGGAAGGGCGTGCTGGCAGGCGGCAGCTGGGGCGTGTGGCCCTGGCTCAACTGGCGGTACATGGTGAGCAGGTCGCCAATTACAATTCGCAGCGACACGCCGTCAATCACCAGATGGTGGAAGACCAGCAGCAACCGTCCGTTGCGCCGCTCGCCAGCATCAAAGAACAGCACCCGCAGCAGCGGGCCGTGGGCCAGGTTGAGGCTGCGCTGGGCGGCTTCGGCCTCGCTTTCAATCGCCGCCTTGAGTTTGCGGTTAGGCGTCTCGCTTACGTCAACCACCGCAAAAGGTTTTACCGCCGAAAACGCGGCGGTATCGGAGATGTGCATATACATCTCTGTGCCCTCTGTGCTCCCTTCGACTACGCGGTTCGTGAGCCTGCCTGCCCTGAGCGAAGTCGAAGGGTCGAACGGCAGGGCAGGCTCTGTGGCAAAAACAGCTCGCAACGCCGCATGGTGTGCCACCAGTTGCGCCACCGCCGCTTCTAGCCAGTCGGCCCGCAGGCCCGGCGGCACCTCCAGCATGATTGAGGTGTTCCAGTGCTGCGGTTCGTGGCGGTGCTGCATAAAAAACCAGCGCTGGATTGGCGTCAGCGGGATGGGGCCGCTGTCGTTTTCTTTAGGTGTTGCTGAAGCGCCAACACTGGTAGCGACGCTCGCCAGGCCCGCCAGCGTGGGATACTGGAAGAGATGCCGGGGAGCGATGCGAATGCCCGCCGCTGCCGCCCGCGCTACCACCTGCATGCTCAAAATCGAGTCGCCACCCAGGGCGAAGAAGTTGTCATCACGGCCCACCTGTTCCACCCGCAGCAGCGCCGCCCAGATAGCCGCCAGCGTCTGCTCGACCACCGTCGCGGGCGGCGTGTAGGCAGCAGCACTGGTTCGCTCACCCGTCGGCGCAGGCAAGGCCGTGCGATCCAGCTTGCCATTGGTCGTCAGCGGGAACGCGGCCAGCTCCACAAAGGCGCTGGGCACCATGTAGTCGGGCAATTTTTCTTTCAGGAAAGAACCCAGAACCGAGAACCAAGAACCATGCTGCGCCGAAGCCGGTTCTTGGTTCTGGGTTCTGGGTTCTTGCAAAACCACGTAGGCCACCAGCCGCTCGTCGCGCAGCAGCACCACGGCCTCGCGCACGCTGGGGTGGCGGGCCAGGGCGGCTTCAATATCGCCCAACTCAATGCGGAAACCGCGCAGCTTGACCTGCTGGTCGGCCCGCCCCAGGTACTCCAGGTCGCCATTGGGCAGGCGGCGGGCCAGGTCGCCGGTCTTGTAGATTGCCGATTGCCGATTGCCGATTGCCGAGTGATGCGCCGCGAACAGCGCTGGTGCGGTGATGAACCGTTCCGCCGTCAGTTCCGCTCGGTTGAGGTAGCCCTGGGCCACGCCCGCCCCACCGACGTAGAGTTCACCCACCACGCCCAGCGGCACGGGCTGCATGTGGCGGTCAAGCAGG
>JALONX010000273.1 GCA_025454695.1 Chloroflexaceae bacterium | reverse complement strand
TAGCCCGCGCAGGCGGGCTTTGCACATGAGAGCCGCGCCCTTGAGGGCTACGGCGAGCAGATATACCCGTTTAATTTCTTAAAGTTCATCAGCGTGTTTGCGCCTTCCAGACGCCGAATTCATTCGGTGGCTGAAACGAAGCAAAATACAAAAAGACTTATTTTACAAACCACTAATTACGTTGTGAAGGACGTTTCTTCGCCATCAATGGAAAGCGATGTCATTCCGACCGCAGGGAGGAATCTCCATCGTGTTGCGTCGAAGACCCCTCGCTCCGCTCGGGGTGACAACGTCCGGCAGGGCAACACAACGTCGTGAACAGAGTACTAATCTGCGGACAACAAACCGGAGTTCACTATGATCGAAATTGCCGAGTATTTGCCGCCGACGCCGACGCCCCTGTGGACACTGGCGAAACAGGCGGGCGTGGATTGGGCCGTGGGCGGCTTGCCCTTTGGCGAGGCCTTCAACGGCGACGATGCGCCGTGGGACTACCTGCCGCTACTGCGGGTGCAACAGCGCTACGCCGACGCGGGCTTCAAGCTGGCGGTGCTCGAATCGCGCCCGCCGTTGAACAACGCCAAGCGGGGCTTGCCAGGCCGCGACGCGGAAATCGCCACCGTCTGCACCCTGCTGGAAAACATGGGCCGCCTGGGCATTCCGGTCTGGTGCTACGAATGGATGACCGACTTTAACTGGCTGCGCACCAGCACCAGCACACCCTCGCGGGGAGGCTCCGTCGTCACCAGTTTCGACAACGCCCTGATGCAGGACGCGCCACCCACTGAACACGGCCCGATCAGCGAGGATGCGTTGTGGGAAAACCTGGGCTACTTTTTGCAGCGGGTGCTGCCAGTGGCCGAAAAAGCTGGCGTGAAGCTGGCCATGCACCCCGACGACCCGCCACTCTCGCCCATTCGCGGCGTGGGCCGCATCATGCGCAGCGTGGAGAATTTCCAGCGGCTGCTCGACATGGCCCCCAGCCCCGCCAACGGCATCACGCTCTGCCAGGGCAACTTCACCCTGATGACCGACGACCTACCGGGTGTGATTCGCCATTTTGGGCGGCAGGGCAAAATCTTCTTTGTGCATTTTCGCGATGTACGGGGCACGCCCGACAGGTTTGAAGAGACCTGGCACGACGACGGCAAAACCGACATGCTGGCCTGCCTGCGGGCCTATCGCGACATCGGCTTTAGTGGTGTGCTGCGGCCCGACCATGTGCCCACCGTGGCGGGCGACAGCAACGAAAACGCGGGCTACTCGTCGTTCGGGCGGCTCTACGCCCTTGGCTATATTCGCGGTCTGCGGGAAGAGGTGTACGCATCATGAAAATCGCAATCACCGGCGGCAGTGGCCGGATTGGCCGGGGTGTAACGGCACTGGCCCTCGCCCAGGGGCACGAGGTGGTGAGCATTGATCGGGTGCTGCCCGAGGAGGGGTCGCCCGGCGTCCAGTTTGTGCAGGCTAGCATCACCAACTATGCTGAGCTAGAAGACGCTGTGCGCGGTTGTGATGCGCTCGTTCACATGGCAGCGCTGCTTGACCCCAACACGCCCGACTACCAGATGCACAACGTCAATGTGACTGGCAGCTTCAACGCGCTGAGTGCGGCGGCCCGCCTGGGCATCACCCGCGTGTGCCAGGCTTCCAGCATCAACGCCATTGGCGGCGTCAATAGCCGCTGGCCCCGCTACGACTATTTCCCGCTGGACGAGCGCCACCCGACCTATGCCGAAGATGCCTACAGCCTCTCGAAATGGATTTGTGAGCAGCAGGGCGATATGTTTGCCCGCCGCTACGAACATATCACCATCGCCAGCATGCGCTTTCACTGGGTAGTGCCCGATTGGGAAACGACGCAGCGTGAACATGGCGAAGCCCATATCAAACACCTCTGGGCCTACACGCTGTTGGAGGCGGCAGCGCGGGCCTGCCTGCTCAGCCTCACCGCAGATTTTCGCGGCCACGAAGCCTTTTACATTGTCGCACCCCGCACCACTGAGTCCGTGCCGTCGTTAGAACTGGCTCAACGCCACTTTCCGAACGTACCGATTCGAGGCGATCTGGCGGGCAACGCAGGCTTTTTCGATTGCAGCAAGGCCGAGCGAATTCTCGGCTGGAAACACTCGTAAAGGCTGAAGGCTGAAGGCTGAACACTGAAAATCATTGAAATTAACCCCTAACCCCTAACCCTTAACCAAGGAGTAACCATGCATATACAACCGACCCGCGAGGATATAATCGCGCTGACGCACCTGAACCCGTTTGCGCGTTTCCCTGATGGACGGCCCCGCGTGCCCGACGACTGGCTTGAGCGCATGAAGCTGGTGACGACGGAGGAGGCCTGGGTGGTGTTGCGCGAACATGGCTACCATCGCCAGTTCGAGGGCAACTGGCGCGAGACCCACCCCGGCACGACCACGGTGGGCCGGGCCGTCACGGCCCAGTTTCTGCCCCACCGGCCCGACTACCACGAAGCGGTGCAGCAGGCGGGCCTGGCCGAAGGGCGCGGCAGCGTGGGCGGCCAGAACTCCTGGATTATCGAGACGCTGCAACACAACGACGTGATGGTGGTGGACATTTTTGGTAAGGTGAAGGATGGCACCGTGGTGGGCGACAACCTGGGCACCGCCGTGCGCACCCGCACCCGCGCCGGGGCCGTGATTGACGGCGGCATCCGCGACTACCAGGGCTTAGTGCAGCTCCAGAACGTCAACTTCTACATGCGCGGGGTTGACCCGACAGCGATTGCCGATGTGACGCTGGCCGGGATCAACATTCCCGTGCGTATCGGCGGCGTCACCGTGCTGCCGGGCGATGTGATTCTGGGCACGCCAACCGGGATCATCGCCATTCCGCCCCATCTGGTGCAGGAGGTGGTGGAGCGGAGCGAGGACATTCGCGTGCGCGACGAGTTTGGCAAGCAGCGCCTCGACGAGGGCAGATACACCAGCGGCGAGATTGATGTGCCCGTCTGGCGCGATGATATTGAGGCCGATTTTGTGGCCTGGAAGCAGGAACGGGGGAAGTGATGCGTGATGCGTGATGCGTGATGTGTGAAACGTAATGCGTAATGCGTAAAACGTGAAACGTGAAACGTGCTGCGTACTGCGTGCTGCGAAATATGTAACAAGAAGAGAAATACGGGAAATACGGGGGATACGGGAAATACGGGACAGAACAGCTTGATGCTCAGAACTATTTCCCTCATTTCTTTCATTTCCTGTGCTGTTTGGCCAATCGCCAATCGCCAATCTCTAATCTCTAAAGCCGTTTGGCCAATCTGCAATCTGCAATCTGCAATCAGACAGAATGAGAATACTATGCCTACACACGAAACACCACGGCCCGAAGACCATGTGCGCACAGCCTCACGCCCGAGCGAGCTTAAGATTACCGACCTGCGGACGGCCACGGTGGGCTGGGACAACTGGGATTTCACGCTGATTCGCATTGACACCAACCAGGGCATTAGCGGCTATGGCGAGGTGCGCGACTTCGCCAGCAAAAACTACGCCCTGATGCTCAAAAGCCGCCTGCTGGGCGAGAACCCCTGCAACGTGGATCGCATCTTCCGCAAGATCAAGCAGTTCGGCCACCACGGGCGGCAGGGCGGCGGCGTCAGCGCGGTTGAGATGGCGCTGATGGATTTAGCGGGAAAAGCCTATGGCGTGCCAGCCTATGTGCTGGCGGGCGGCAAATACCGCGACCGCATCCGCATGTATTGCGACACGCCCAACGAGCAGACCGGCGCGGCGATGGGCAAGAAGCTGCTGGGCCGCCTGGAACAGGGCTTCACCATGCTGAAGATGGATCTGGGGGTGCAGCCACTCTACGGGGTGCCCGGTGCGCTCAGCTGGCCCCAGGGCATGCTCCCCGGCGACCAGGTGGATGCGATGGAGAAGATGTTTAACTCCACCGTGTTGATGCACCCCTTCACCCATGTGCGCCTCACGCCCAAGGGCATCCGTCTGATTTGCGAGTATGTGGAGGAGGTGCGGGCCGTCGTCGGTGACGAGGTGCCGATTGCCGCCGACCACTTTGGCCACATCGGCATTGATGACTGCATTCGGCTTGGGGTGGCGCTGGAACCCTACAACCTGGCCTGGCTGGAAGACCTGGTGCCCTGGCAGTTCACCGACACATGGGTGCAACTGGAACGGACGCTCCACACGCCCGTCTGCACCGGCGAAGACATCTACCTGGCGGCGGGCTTTAAGCCGCTGCTGGAGGCCCGCGCCGTCAACGTCATTCATCCCGACCTGGCGACGGCGGGCGGGATTCTCGAAACCAAACGCATTGGCGACCTGGCCCAGGAACACGGCGTGAGCATGGCGCTCCACATGGCGGGCACGCCAGTGAGCACCATGGCCAGCGTGCATTGCGCCGCCGCCACCGAGAACTTTATCGCCCTGGAACACCATTTTACCGAGGTGCCCTTCTGGAACGACTTTATTGACGGGCTGCCGAAGCCGATCATTCAGCGGGGCTATATTCAGGTGCCGGAAACGCCGGGGCTGGGCTTCACCATCAACGAGGAGGCCGTGCGGGAGCACCTGCTGCCGGACAGCGGCGGCTACTTCGAGCCAACCCCGCAGTGGGACACGGAACGCAGCTGGGATCGGCTCTGGTCGTAGTTGTGTAAGCTCTCACAAAGGCACAAAGAACTGATGCTCTCGCAAAGCCGCAAAGCTCGCAAAGGGGTTTGCTATTGTGTGCCCGGTGGTTGTTATCAGCAGTCTATAAATTACGTCTCGTTGTCATTCCGACCGCAGGGAGGAATCGTCGTCGGGATGCGACGAAGACCCCTCCTGCCGTCAGGGTAACATTGAGACTCGTTGTCATTCCGACCGCAGGGAGGAATCTCCGTTGAGATGCGGCGAATCGGCATGGCGTTGCAACGAAGACCCCTCCTGCCGTCGGGGTGACAATGATTCACAGTGCGTCTCTTTGTCATTCCGACCGTAGGGAGGAATCGTCGTCGGGATGCGACGAATCGGCATGGTGTTGCGACGAAGACCCCTCCTGCCGTCGGGGTGACAATGACTCACGGGACGGTTCGTTCTGTCGGGATGACACAGCTTTACGAGGCAACAAAACTCGTTGCGAGAGTCCTTTGTGTCTTTGTGCCTTTGTGAGAACCTTGTCTGGCATCCTTTGTGAGCAATTGTTAGGTACACGATGAAAATTACCAAGGTTCGCTCGATTCTCACCGCGCCGGACGGTATTACGCTGGTGATTGTGAAGGTTGAAACCGACCAGGACGGGTTGTATGGCCTGGGCTGTGCCACCTTCACCCAGCGGCCCACCCTCGTCGCCAAAGCGGTGGACGACTATCTCGACCCGCTGCTGCATGGGCGCGACCCGCGCAACAGCGAAGACCTCTGGCATGTGATGATGGTCAACTCCTACTGGCGCAACGGCCCCGTGCTGAACAACGCCGTCAGCGGGGTGGACATGGCCCTGTGGGACATCAAGGGCAAGCTGGCCAACATGCCCGTCTACGACCTGCTGGGCGGCAAGTGCCGCGAGGCCGCCATGGTCTACCGCCACGCCGATGGGCGTGAACCGCAGGAGGTGTTGGAGAACGTCATCAAATACCAGGAGGAAGGCTACCGAGCGGTGCGCTGCCAGATGGGCGGCTACGGCGGACGGGTGCAAGACATTCGCCAGGCAACGGCCCTGCCCAGCCGCGATGCGCCCCAGGCCACCCACCGGGGCAGCGTGCTGGAACGGCTCGATAGCGCCTTTCCTGGTGCTTACTACGACCCCGACAAATACGCCCGCTCCATCCCGCCGCTGTTTGAGCTGATCCGCAGCACCATCGGCTTCGACCTGTTTCTGCTGCATGATATTCACGAACGGCTGGCCCCGATTGATGCCATTCGCATGGCGAAGGCTCTGGAACCCTACCGACTCTTCTTTCTGGAAGATGTGCTGGCCCCCGACCAGATCGAATGGTTCCGCCGCTTGCGCCAGCAGTGCGCCACGCCGATTGCGATGGGCGAGCTGCATGTCAACCCGTTGGAGTGGAAGCCGCTGATCAGCGAGCAGCTGATTGACTTTATTCGCGCCCACATCTCGGCCATTGGCGGCATCAGCCCGGCCCGCAAGCTGGCGGCGCTCTGCGAAAGCTTTGGCGTGCGCACGGCCTGGCACGGCCCCGGCGACACCTCGCCGGTGGGCCACGCCGCCAACCTGCACCTCGACCTGGCCTGCCACAACTTCGGCGTGCAAGAGGTGATTAGCTTCGGCGAGGCCCTTTACGAGGTGTTTCCTGGCACGCCGGAGCTGCGCAATGGCTACCTCTGGGCCAACGACCGGCCAGGGCTAGGCATTGACCTGGACGAGGCCGCCGCCGCCAAGTACCCGCCGATTATTTCGACCGTGGAGTGGACTCAGAGCCGCTGGCCCGATGGCACGCTGTGGACGCCGTAGGGGGTTGACGAGTGCCTGACGGCTGACCGAAGACCGATGACCGGAGACCGAAGCCGGACGATTGACGTTGCCCGTAAGGGCGGCGCGAAGCGCTTTTGACGATTGACGAGCGCCTGACGGCCGACCGGAGACCGATGACCGAAGCCGGACGATTGACGATTGACGATTGCCAGATTTTGGCGCAGAGGACGCAGATTTAGGGATGCATTCGTTGGTACAGGAAGTGTCTTGATGCACTGGGCAGCTTGATGTCATTCCGACCAGAGGGAGGAATCTTCATTGCAGTACGCTGAAGACCTCTCTCTCTGTTTGGGGTGACAAGGCATGGATTGTTGTGCAAGAAAACTTCAACAGTAGTCTACGTATACATCATCTGCGTCATCTGCGGATAAAAAGGCTCATGCCCGTCCTCGCAACGCGGCCCAGATTTCGGCCACAGTGGCCTGCGGGTCGCGCACTTCCACCACCAGTTGCTTATACTGCTCGTCGTGCAAGTCAATCACAATCGCCCGCTCCCGGTGATGCACATCCCAAAACACCCGGCCATCTTCCACCAGAAAGGTGCCAGCGGTAATCACGCCGGGGATGTAGGTGCCGGGCAGCCGCAACCCCGGAAAACCGCTTTCCATTGGCGGGTGGGCGTAGGCCCCGCTGACGTGATCCAGCGGAATGCTCAGGCGGCTCTTCAGACTCCAGAGCTTATCCATCCCCTTCACATCCACATGCAACATGTCATCAGCAATGGTGACCGTGACCATAGCTCGCCTCCTTCCCTTTCCCTGCCCTCAGTAAATGTCAGATGCGCCTAGTATACCATCTGGGGCAAATGGGTTTCGTGCCTGAACAAGGAAGAAATGCCTTAAGGTAACCCTAACGCAGTCAGTTCTTTGTTTGCGAAATCGCGCAATGCGCTGTCGGTAGTGTTGGCGCGACAAGTCTCCAGTGCCGAACGGGCTTCTACAGGCTGGTTGAGTCGCCG
>JALONX010000930.1 GCA_025454695.1 Chloroflexaceae bacterium | reverse complement strand
CCACACCTGGCCCACGGCCTGGGTCAGATCGCGCACCGTCGTGGCGACCTCCAAAGCGCTGCCACACAGTATGAGGAAGGGCTTGCGGTGGCCCGTCGGCTGAACCTGCGTGATCTGACGGCCTTATTAAGCATCAAGCGGGCAAATGTGGCAATTGAAACCAGCGATGTTGCGACAGCTGTGGCACTATTGAACGAAGTGTTGCAGCTCAACGGGCAACATGCCCAGCCCCTGCCCAGGGTAGAGGTTATCTGTTACTGTGGCAGGCTGGCCGGGCGGCTTGGCCACCCGAACCAGGCGCTCACCCTGTTTGCGGCGGGGTTACACGCCCTTGAGGTGGACGACTTCCGTCATGTCAGTGTGAGCGTGTTTAATGCCTTTGATGCTGAACTACTGGCGACGGCCTACCAAGCGGCCCAGGCCGCCCTTCCGCCCGAGGAGTGCGCGGCAGCCCAGGCTGCGGGCCAGGCCCTGTCGCTGGAACAGGCAATCAATCTGGCGTTTTCGGCCATTCACCTGCCGCCGCGCATGGTGAACACCTCACGGCCCGCTGAATTGCAAATTTTTACCTTTGGGGCGCTGCGGGTGCTGCGCAAAAACCACGAACTGAGCGCCGAGGATTGGGTCTACAGCAAGACTCGTGAACTGTTGCTCTATCTGCTGCATGTGGAGTCGGCCAGCAAAGAGCAGATTGGAGCGGCGCTCTGGCCCGATGCCTCTGAGCAGCAGCTCAAGCAGAACTTCCGCATGGCGATTTACCATCTGCGCCGCGCCCTGGGCCGCCCGGAATGGATTACGTTTCGCGGCGGGCGCTACGCTTTTAACCGCAGCCTGGACTACTGGCACGACGGGGCGGCCTTTGGGGCGGCCCTGGCCCAGGCAGCCAGCGCCTCCGACAACCGTGCTGCTCACCTTCAGCAGGCGGTTGACCTCTACCAGGGCGACCTGGCCCTTGAGTCGCTCGACACTGAGCTGCTGCTGATTCAGCGCGAGCAACTGCGCCAGCAGGCCCTCAACGCCATGCTGGAACTGGGCCAGCTCCAACTGGCAGCAGAAGCCTTCCCCGCTGCTGCCGCCAGCTACCGCCGGGCGATTGACCTCGACCCCTACCTGGAAACGGCCCACCGGGGCCTGATGGGTTCGCTAGCCCAGCAGGGCGAACGGGGCGCGGCCCTGGCTCACTTCCACGCTCTGGAAAAGCTCCTCCACCGCGACCTGCACGCCGCCCCTGACCCGGCAACCCGCGCCCTGGCTGACATGATCAAACAGAGCGACGGACGAGACCGCCTTTAGCCACCTGGTTAGCCACCCCTCCGCTAGCATAGCTGCATGACAAGCCCTTCCGATGACATAGGCGAGGCCCGCACCGTGATTCTGCGGTTGCGCCGCGAGCCGGGCAGCGCCACATGGCGTGGCCAGGCCATCTGCGTGCAAACGGGCGTCGCGGTTCCGCTGCACGTGCAGCCCAACAGCAACGCCGACATCGCGCAGCTGCATGCGCTGCTGCAAACGCTGCTGGCCGAAGCGTCGGATGGGTCGCCGACGGCGTAGCGTCGCTCGTTCTGGTGTGCCCGCGTTGCGTGCGCCGTTGTTCCTGGGGCTGGGGAGATGCTCCAGGGCCGTGTATCACAACCGTTGATGTGACCATAGCGGTTTGCAGATTGGTTGAGCTATCAAGATAAATACTCTGACGACGAAGTCTTTTTGCATTTCTCATCACCTCAGCCACCGAATGAATTCGGCGTCTGGAAGACCAAAACACGCTGATGAAGATTAAAAATTACATCCGGTATAGATCCGGTATAGCCCGCGCAGGTGGGCTTCGCAGCTTCAAGCCGCGCCCTTTAGGGCTACGGCCAGCAAATATACCCGTTTAATTTCTTAAAACTCATAAGCATGTTGCTCTAGAAAGACGTGAAAACTTCGTTGTTAGAGTGCTAAAGCTTTGTCGCATCACAATGCTATTCCAATCTGCAATCTGCAATCTGCCAATCTGCAATTTGCTATAGGAGAGGAGAAATACCATGCAAAATCACACGCGCCTGTTCTGGATCGTGCGCCTACTCGTCCTGGCGAGCCTGCTGCTGGGCGGCACCATCGGGCCAACGGGCCGTGTGGCCCAGGCCCAGGCAGTAGATAACGGCTTTGACCCGAATGCGAACAGCATCGTCTTAGCCCTGGCCGTGCAGGCCGACGGCAAGATCGTGGTCGGGGGCGAATTTACCAGCATTGGTGGACAACCACGCAATCGCCTGGCCCGGCTCAACCCCGACGGCACGCTTGACCCAACCTTCAACCCGAATGTTGATGGCACCGTCAGGACGCTGGCGGTGCAAGCGAACGGGAGCATTGTGGTGGGCGGCGATTTCACCAGCATTGCCGGGCAGCCCCGCAACCGCCTGGCTCGACTGACCGCGGATGGTTCGCTTGACCCGACGTTTGTTGCGAACGCAGACAATCTAGTCCTGACGCTAGCGCAGCAAGCCGATGGCAAGCTGGTAGTGGGCGGCCAGTTCACCAGCATCGGCGGGCAGCCGCGCAACCGCCTGGCTCGGCTCAACCCCGACGGCACG
>JALONX010000929.1:1876-3429 GCA_025454695.1 Chloroflexaceae bacterium | reverse complement strand
CTGCGTTTCATTGGTTTTCATACTTCATACTTCATACTTTTTCATTTAGCGTCCAAATCATCACCCGGTTGTTGCCCGAATCAGCGATGGCGAGGCGATTGCGGTGCAGGTGGAGAGCATAGGGCCAGCAGAGCGTGTCCCGTTCCACCGCCGTCCAGCGGTTCTCGCCGCTGGCATCGAAGTTCTCCTGGCCTAGCACCAGGTCGGCGGGGTGGCCCGCGCCCGCCCGTGGGGCTGCATGCCAGAGCAGCACCCGGTTGTTGGCGGTGTCGGCCACGGCTAGCCGCCCAGACTCATAGGCCAGGGCATAGGGGAAGCGCAGCCGATGAGCGCCCTGGGGCACGTGGGGCGTTTCGCGGGCGGTGCCAAAATCGGCCTGGCCCAGCACCAGGTCGGCGGGGCGGTCTGCGCTGGGCGGCGGCGACCATCCCAGCACGCGGTGGTTGCCCGCGTCGGCGATGTAGAGCGTGGCGTTGTCGCCCGCCAGGGCGTGGGGCCAGCGGAAGGAGGCCGGGCCAGGCGAACCGCCACGATTCTCGTCGTGGGCCTGGGGCGAGGGCTGGCCCAGCACCAACGCTGGCGGCTGGCCTGGTTCGGGCAGGCCGGGCCAGCCCAGCACGCGGCGGTTGCCCGTGTCGGTGATGTAGAACCACCCGGCGACAAAGGCGATGCCGTAGGGCCAGTACAACCCGTCGGCATCCACCTCCCGCCCGCGATTTGGCTCCACGCTGACCATGTCGTTTTGCCCAAGCACGTAGTCCGGCGGCGTTGCGGACTCACGGGGCAGGCTGGCCCAGACCAGTACGCGGTGGTGCCAGGCGTCGGCCACACACAGCCGCCCCTCAAACACGCCCACGCCGGTGGGCAGGTGCAGGCCGTTTGTCGGGCCGCGCCCGCCCGCCTGCGGCCCCTCGCTGTAGAAGTCGGGCTGGCCCAGCACCACATCGGCGGGGCGGCCATCGTCCTCAGGCGGGCCATGCCAGATCAGCACGCGGTGATTGCCCGAGTCGGCCACCACCAGCACATCGTCATCCAGCCAGACGCCACGGGGCGCATAGAACTGCGACGGCGTGGGCTGGGCGGCGGGCAAGGCCAGGCCACCGGACGACCGTGCGCCAAGCCAGGTGTGCCTGCTGCGTACTGCGTCCTGCATACTGCGTAATCCCGATTTATCGTTCATCGTTTATGTTTGTTGGGTTCGCCTACGCGGCGGGCGAAACGGGGGCCAGCCCCCGACACCCCCGCTGGGGCCTAACGCCCTAGCCCCCCGTAGGTGACATCTGTCGCACCGAGACGCAAAGTGGCGAATGCCTCCGCCATGCAAGGACGATTTTTGCAGCCTGTTAATTGGCACTCAGCACTCGTCAATACAGCAGCTCTCACAAAGGCACCAAGGCACAAAGGGATCGCACATCCACGCTTACCTGCGTCACTCGTCAATACAGCAGCTCTCACAAAGGCACCAGGGCACAAAGGGATCGCACATCCACGCTTACCTGCGTCACTCGTCACTCGTCACTCGTCACTCGTCACTCGTCACTCGTCACTCGTCA
>JALONX010000929.1:0-1869 GCA_025454695.1 Chloroflexaceae bacterium | reverse complement strand
CTCGTCACTCGTCACTCGTCACTCGTCACTCGTCAATCTCCGGTCAACTGGGCCGCACCCAGATGTAACCGTCTTCCACCCGTAGCGGGAATGACTCAAGCTGGGCCTGGGGCGCGG
This sequence comes from Chloroflexaceae bacterium, assembly GCA_025454695.1. Classification (GTDB taxonomy): domain Bacteria; phylum Chloroflexota; class Chloroflexia; order Chloroflexales; family Chloroflexaceae; genus JALONX01. The sequence goes on along the minus strand of JALONX010000929.1, from coordinate 1,752 downwards.
TGAAGCACTCGCCACTTGCGGCATCGAAACAGAAGCCGTGGGCTGGGCAGGTGATCGTGCCCGACTCAGGATCGAACAAGCCATCATGCAGCGGGCGGCCCTGGTGGGCGCATTCGTTGCGGTAGGCACTCAGGCGGTTGTCGAGGTTGATCAGCAGCACATCAACGTCGTCTTGTTTGATACGGCGCAGGCTGCCGGGTGGCACATCGGCCAGGGCTGGCCCCCGTAGCCAGCCCGCGCTCTTGTCGTTGATGCCAATTGAGTCCAGGCCGATCAGTGCCGGGCCTGGCTCGTTGGGCACCACTTCCACCGCCGTTATCTCGGGCACGTTGTGCTTCAGGGCTTCTTCCACGCCCTCGCGCAGCGTCACCGCCGACATAGAGCAGCCGTTGCATGCGCCATGCAGCCGCACAAACGCGGTGCTACCCTGCACCTCCACCAGCTCCACATCGCCGCCATGCGACTGCATGTAGGGCCGCACCGCATCAATCACCCGCAGCACACGGGTCGCTAGGTCGGCCTTCACAATGCCATGCATGGCGAACAGTGCGTAAACGAGTGGGGCGTCCACCAGTTCAAACAGCAGCTCCTTGCCACGGGGGTCAGCCTTGAGGTGGCGCACAATGTGGGTCAACCCGGCCTTGTGAATCGCCTCCAGAGCCTCTTTCAGCTCCAGCGCCACCTGGCGGGCTGGCACATCAAGCTTGCGGGCCGCTTCCAGCGCCGCGTCCACCCGGCGGGCCAGCGTGTCGAGTTCATCAGTTGGGGCTTCAAGGGTGTGGCCGTTTTGAGTCATAGCTACCTCAGTGGAAAGAACCACGAAACAGGAACCGACTGCGTACTACGTAACCGGAACATCCTGAGCGTCTCCGCGTTTCTGCATGGCTAACACAAAGTTTTGACGGGAATTACAGGGATTACAGAATTTGCTCTCGCAAACAATGCATTGGTGGCAAACTATAGAGTAAATCAGCTAATTCTAAAACCTTGTCTAATCGTCAATCCGCCTGCCCTGCCTGCCCTGCCGTTCGTCAAGCTCACGAACCGCGAAGCCGAAGGGAGCTTGTCGAAGGGTCAATCGTCAAAAGCCTGCCCTGAGCGTAGGCGAAAGGCCAATCGCCGGTCTCCGGTCTCCAGTCTTCGGTCACATCTGCATCTCCAACATCTCCTCCGTCTTCGCGGCCAGCAGGTCGGCGAAGGCGCAGCGGGCCATGCTGCCGAGCATGGTTTCAATCTTGCCTGTGGCGGGCGGTGGAATGGTGCGGCGGGCCAGGGCCTGCAAGATGAAACACGCGCCCGCCGGGTTATCGAGCAGGAAATCTTGAAAAATGGCCTGCACAAAATCATCCAACCAGACACCCTCGCCCTGCGGGTCGGCCCGCAGCCGGGCCAGGGCATTGGCTGTGCCCTCGTTACGCTGCACCAGCCGCTCGGCAAAGCGCTCCGCCGCCGTCAGCAGCAAAAAATCGAATTGTTGACGCTGGTAGGCTTCCATATACGAGTTACGAGTTACGAGTTACGAGTTACGAGTTATTGCTCAACAAAAGAAGTTGCCTGAGCCGCTGAACCGATCAATGTCATTCCGACCGCAGGGAGGAATCTCCAATGCAATGCTGTGCGATGCAATGAAGACCCCTCACGGAGCCTGCCCTGAAGAAATGAACGGGTTCGGGGTGACATGGCAGTTCAATGCGACAAAACTTCATTGACAGACTCAGTACAACGTGACGAAAGGTCTGGCTCATCATTTCG
>JALONX010000272.1 GCA_025454695.1 Chloroflexaceae bacterium | reverse complement strand
AAAGGGTTCTTGCGGCACATGTTCCAGGCCCACGCTACCAATCACTTCAGCGTTGCTCGTGCCGTTGAGCTGGCAGTTGTGGCGAGCATACCGCACCGCCAGCAGGTCTTTATCAGCCATCAACACGCGGGCATCGGGGAAGCGCCGGGCCAGCACAATGCCGATCACGCCGCAGCCACAGCCCAGGTCAAGCATAGTCTGGGGCGGCTCCACCTCAATCGTGCGCAGCAGCAGGTCGGTGCCGTCATCAACTTGAAAGGAGGAAAACAGGGTGTGACCAACATCGAAGTTGAATGACTGCCCGCGATTGGTGTAGGGAATGCGCTTTTTGAAATAAACGTCGGGGCCGTCGATCATGTGATTGAAGAAAGGAGATAGGCGATTGGAGATTGGCCAGAAGGCAGTTTGCAGTCTTCAGTTTGCGGTTCGCACATCCGACAATGAATAAAAATGCAAACTGCAAACTGCCAGCTGCACATGGTTCTCGATAGTGCGCCTTTGTGAGCGGCAGAAAGGATCACTCATCATCCAGCTTGGGTGGGTTCTCGCGCCGTTCCTGTTCAATCTCCCGCAACACCTCGTTGATGCGGATGGAGTGGTCGAGCGAGGTGTCGAGGGTAAAATGGAGGTCAGGAATAAAGCGCATGTGGCTCAATTCTTCGGCCACGCGCCGCCGCAGAAAGCCCCGGGCCTGTTGCAGCCCGCGCATGGTGTCGGCCTGCTGCTGCTCGTCGCCCATCACCGAAACGCGCACGCGGGCGTGTTGCAGGTCGGCACTGACCTCCACGCCAACCACCGTCGCAAAACCAATGCGGGGGTCTTTCAGTTCATATTGCACCGCTTCGCTGAGCACGCGGTGAATGGCATCAGCCACTTGTTGGGTTCGTCTGGACATAGCACATTGCGGATTGTAGATTGCAGATTGCAGATTGAGAAGAAATCTACAATCTACAATCTACAATCTGCAATCGTCTAAACCGTCTGCTCCACCCGCTCCTTGCGGTAGAACTCCATGTTGTCGCCAACCTCCACGTCGGTAAAGCCCTCAACAACCAGGCCACATTCGTAGCCTGCCGTCACCTCGCGCACATCATCCTTGAAGCGCTTAAGGCTGCTAATTCGACCGTCGTGGATCACTGCACCGTTGCGCAGCACCCGCACGCTCTGGCCCGTGCGGGTGATTTTCCCGTCGGTGACGTAGAGGCCAGCCACAATTTCGCGGCTCGGCAGGCGGAAGGTGTTGCGCACATCGGCATAGCCTTCGGTCACTTCCCGATACTCAGGGTCGAGCATACCGACCATGGCCTTCTTCAGGTCATCGGTCAGCTGGTAAATAATGTTGTAGAAGCGTATGTCAATCCCCTGATGCTCGGCATGGCGACGTGCTGCCGGGTCAGGTCGAGCGTTAAAGCCGATAATAATGGCGTGGCTGGCCAGCGCCAGGTTCACGTCACCCTCGGTGATCGCGCCAGTACCTTTGTGAATGATTTTGGTTTGCACCGCCGTCTGGCCAGCGTTGAGCTGGGTGAGCTGGTGTTCGATGGCACCGAGCGACCCCTGCACGTCGGCCTTAAGAATCAGGTTTAGATCTTTCACCTGGCCCTGCTGGATGCGGCTAAACAGGTCATCCAGTCGTGGCCCACGGGTGGCGGCCATCGCCTCCAGGCGCTGCTGTCGCTGCCGTTGCAGGGCAATTTCGCGGGCCACTTGCAGGTCTTCCATCACCTGCAGAATGTCACCGGCCTGCGGCACCGATTCCAGCCCCAGAATTTCAACCGGGGTGGAAGGCTCGGCGAAACGCAGACGCTTGCCGCTATCGCCGAACATGATCTTGATCTTGCCCGCCACCGTGCCCACCAGCACATTGTCTTCGGGTCGGAGCGTGCCGTTTTGCACCAGCACTGTTGCCACCGCACCACGGTTCTTGTCTAGCTCTGCTTCAACAATCGTACCAACGGCTTTGGCTTCGGGGTTGGCCTTCAGGTCTTCCAGGTCGGCCACCAGCAAGATCATTTCCAGCAGGCCATCAATGTTCAATTTCTGGCGAGCCGAAACTTCGACCGCAGGCACGGTGCCGCCGTAGTCTTCCACAATCACATCGTGGGCAGCCAGCTGCTGCTTGATGCGATCCGGGTTGGCAGTGGCCAGGTCAATCTTGTTAATCGCCACAATCATCGGCACGCCAGCAGCTTTGACGTGGGCGATAGCCTCCTGAGTCTGCGGCATCACGCCGTCGTCGGCGGCCACCACCAGCACCACAATCTCCGTTACCTGGGCACCACGGGCACGCATGGCGGTAAAGGCCTCGTGGCCCGGTGTGTCCAGAAACGAGATTTTTCGATGATTGACTTCAATCTGATAGGCACCGATATGCTGCGTAATACCACCGGCCTCACCTTCAGCCACCCGCGCCGAACGAATAGCGTCGAGCAGCTTGGTTTTGCCGTGGTCAACGTGACCCATAATCGTCACCACGGGCGGGCGAGCCTTCAGATCTTCCGGGTTCTGCGCCTTCAGCACATCGTCAATACTTTCGACGATGTCGGCCATTTTTTCAGGCACCAGCTCGGTGGTTTCCAGGCTAAAATCTGCTGCAATCACCGCTGCGGTGTCGTAGTCAATCTGCTGGTTAATGGTGGCCAGCACGCCACCCTTCATCAGGGCTTTCAAAATTTCGGCTGCGCCGATGCCAGTGGCTTCAGAAAACTCGCGCACCGTCATCATGCTGGGCAGTTCAATCGGGCCACGGGGACGCACTGGGGCACGCTGCACCACAGCGGTGCGCTGCGCCGAGCCACCCCGGTTATCGCCAGGCCGCCCGCCGCCGGAACGCCCACCCATGCCGGGCCGACCGCCGCCGCCCCGATTGCCGGGGCCGCCACGGCCACCGCCACCTCGGTTGGCGGAACTGTCACCACCGCCACCGCCACCGCCGCTGCGACCACCGCCGCCACCGCCGCCGAAGCCACCGCCGCCGCTGCGGCCACCGCCGCCACCGCCGCCGAAGCCACCGCCGCCGCTGCGGCCACCGCCGCCGCCACCGAAGCCACCGCCGCCACTGCGGCCACCGCCGCCGCCACCGCCGCCACCGCCGCCACTACTCCCCCGGTTGTTGGGGCTGCTTTGGGTTATCGTATCATCACTACCCCGTGTTGGTCTACTCTTTGGAGGCATACCCGTTCCCTTTCGTCGCCAGAAAATGGTTACTGCTGAGTCGCAGCAGGCTCATCTTCCGTTTCAATGGCATGCTCCAGGGTTTGTGCAAACGCCGTGAGCAACGCCCAATCCTCGGGCGTCACTGTGGGCAAGCGTAGCGCCCGCTCAAGTGCATGGCGCTTGAGTGCCTGCTCCCAGCAGGCCGGGTTGTGGCACAAATACGCGCCCCGCCCGTTACGCTTGCCGCTCGGGTCAATCTCAACCCGCCCCTCCACCGTGCGCACTAAACGGATAAGCCCACGCTTTCCCTCTGTACGCCGACACGTGATACACGTGCGTTGAGGAACATGTTTTTGACGCGGCCCTGAAGCCTGTTTCTTTCCTTGAACCATATAACCGTTTGCAGTGTGCAGTTGGAGGTTGCCCCGTCGTGGTGTAATGTCCTACCATGCAACAACGGTGTACCTGTACTACAAACTGCGCTTACTCGATAGCAAAGCGCTACACCCTACGCTTCCTCTTGCTCCTCTTCTTCCACCAAGCCGACCTCATCGGCCTCTACCAGCATGTAGGAAGCCACCAGCCGGTCGTTGGAATAGATGTAGAGCTTCTGCGGCGTGGCCCGCAGCTGCACTTCTTCACCCGCGAGGTCGTTGCCCAGCGGGCCGTAGCGCACCTTCTGATAGATAACGGTGCCATCAGAACGCACTTTGCGGTTTTCCACCCGTGCATTCGACAACGCCGCCTCGGTGGCCAGGGCCTCAGCGTGGGCAAACTCGCGGGCTTCAGCGGCGGCCCGCTCCTCTTCCAGCAAGGCCGTGGCGCTCTTAATGTCAATGCGCCAGCCCGAAAGTTTTGCCGCCAACCGCACGTTCTGCCCCTCTTTGCCAATCGCCAGCGACAGCTGCTTATCTGGCACAATCACCGTGGCCGAATGGTCGTCGTCGTTCAGATGCACTTCCACCACCTGGGCCGGTGAAAGAGCGTTGGCAATAAACTCCTTTGGATCAGATGACCACTGCACCACGTCAATCTTTTCGCCATTCAACTCGTTCACAATGTTTTGAATGCGAATACCCCGCATACCCACGCAGGAACCGACCGGATCGATCCCTTCCTGGCGGGCCGCCACAGCCACTTTGGTGCGCAAACCTGGCTCACGGGCAATAGACTTAATCTCCACCGTACCGTTGTAAATCTCCGGCACTTCCATCTCAAACAGCCGCAAAATCAAGTTTTTGTGCGTGCGCGAGGCGATCAGGCGCGGGCCACGTTCCTCGTTGCGGATCTCCATCAGGTAGACCTTGAGGCGCTGACCGTGGTAGTAACGGTCACTATCCACCTGCTCCTTTGGTGGTAACACCGCTTCGGCCTTACCCATCTCAAGGATGACATTGCCCTTCGCCGTGCGCTGCACCGTCGCCGTGAGCAGTTCGCCCTCGCGACTCATAAATTCGCTATAAATATGGGTGCGTTCAACCTCTTTGATGCCCTGCAACACCACCTGCTTGGCCGTCTGGGCGGCAATACGCCCAAAATCATTAGGGGTGCTTTCCACCACAATCGTCTCGCCCATGTCTACACCGGGCTTAATGCGGCGGGCAGCTTCAAGTTCAATTTCAAAGCGGTCATCAAAGACCTCGTCTACCACCTGTTTTTCGGCATACACACGGGCTGCCCCCGTCGTCGGGTCAAGCCGCACCGAGACCTCCATCGGCGGAGGATTATTGCCATTGGTGCGCTTGTACGCCGTCACAAGGGCCTTCTCCATCACGTCAATGATTGCTTCTTTTGGAATACCACGCTCCGCCGCAATCTGCGAAATGGCGGTGTAAAAATCACTTTTCATACGTTACACCCAGGTAATAATAAGAAAAGTGGGGGCCACCCACTTTCAACAGAGGCGCGTCCTTTGTCGCGCACACAAGCGATGTGTTATCGCCGAATGCCTTCGCGTACTTCAGTATAACATCGTCATAAGGCTTTTGCAAACGCTTCGCATACCGAAGGACACCAAAAATCGCACCTAAAACGAACGATTTTGCTCTAGACTTGTGGCACAAAACTCGCTATACTGTACCACATATACTTTTATTTATCGGCTCTTGTTCACAAGGGTCGCTATCAGAAAGGAAGCTGACGTATGGGCATGGCGATCTTCTTCATCGTGGCACTGTTGCTCGTGCTTGTCGTCGCTCAGCGTATGCTCCGCCCCGAATACAACCCCGTTCGGGTACGGGCACGCACTACGCGCCCGGTGCGCCGCGTTCGCCGCTAGCTGCGGCCCGGCGGTACCTTCTGCTCCCTGCACGCTGTTCAGGCGTGTCTTGCATAGTGTCGTCAGTTGCCACCGCAGTTGATGGCTTATGCCGGTGTGTAATGCACTAGTACAGACTCTTGTGAGAACCAATGTCGCGCCACATGTGGACTGTCCCATGTGGCGCGGTTTTTTTGAGCATTGACTCGTCGTGAAACGTCCTCATCATTTCCACATTCCTCACGTTGTACGTTTCTCGTTTCTCATAACAGGAGTTACGCGGTGAGCGGGCTTTGGAACACGAAACCCACGAAAACGCGCGAAACCTATGAACGATTGCGGTCTTTCGCGTTGTTCGCGCCTGTTTCGCGCCCTTCGCGCTCCACATGCTCGTGTATGACCACGTACCTCGTGTCATAACAGGAGTTACGCGGTCGCTCCTTAAGCGGGAGGTCTGCGACCCTCCGAAAAGCTTTCTTGTTCCGCTCACCGGGGCGGCGAAGCCGCCCCGGCGAGCGGAACAGGTGAGGGTGTGGGAGCGGCTTCGCCGCTCCCACACCCTCACCGCGTAACTCGTGTCATAAATGGTATACTACCCGTATGAATACGTCACTCTATGACCTGACACTGGCCGAGCTGGACGCGATGATGCGGGCCTGGAACCAGCCCGCCTTCCGCGCCCGGCAGGTCTATCGTCACATTTATAGTAATTACACCGACACGCCGACGGCAATGACTGACCTGCCGCTGGCCTTACGGGAGCGCCTGGCTGCTGAAACTAGCATGGGCAGTTTGCGCCTCACCAGAGTGCAAACCGCCGACGACGGCCAGACCCGCAAGGCCCTCTTCGCCCTGCCCGACGGCGCGGTGGTGGAGACAGTGCTGATGATCTACCCCGACCGCTCAACGGTGTGCGTTTCGACCCAGGCGGGCTGCGCCATGGGCTGTGTGTTTTGTGCCACGGCGAAGCTTGGGCTGCTGCGTAACCTGAGCAGCGGCGAGATTGTGGAGCAGGTGCTGTGGGCCAGCCGCGAGCTGCGCAAACGGCCCGGGGCTGCGGGCGCACGGCTCAGCAACATTGTGTTTATGGGCATGGGCGAACCCTTTGCCAACTACGAGCGCTGGTGGAGCGCGGTGGAACGGCTGCACGACCCCCAGGGCTTCAACCTGGGCGCACGCGGCATGACCGTTTCCACCGTGGGCTTAGCCCAGGGCATCCGGCGGCTGGCCGCTGAGTCCCTGCCGATCAACCTGGCGATCTCGCTGCACGCACCGGATGATGCGCTGCGTAGCGCGATGATGCCAGTGAACAAGCGCTACCCCCTGGCCGAGTTGATGGACGCGACCCGCTTTTACATGATGGAGACCAACCGGCGCGTCTCGTTTGAGTATGTACTGATGCAGGGCCAGAACGACTCGCCGCAGCAGGCCCTGGCCCTGGCCCAGTTGCTGCGGGGCTTTGGCCACGGCAAAAACGCGGGCCTTCCCCTCAACCTCTGCCATGTGAACCTCATCCCCTGGAACCCCGTGCCCGGCACGCCGCTGGGCCGCTCCGAACGGCAGCGCGTGCTGGCCTTCCAGCAGGTGCTGCACGAGCAGGCCATCCCCTGCACCGTGCGCGTCGAGCGCGGCGTGGAGATCGCTGCCGCCTGCGGCCAGCTGGCTGGTAGCTCGACCATTACCCTGAACCCGGCTTAATTTAACCGCAGCTTAACGCAGAGACGCAGAGGCGCAGCTATGCCTCCTTCAATTTGTGTCATCTGCATTTTTTGGTTACATCTTGACTCTGCCCTTGCCTATGCCGCCAGCTGCTTGACACATTTTTGAGAGATTAACTATAATGAGCCAAGTATCCAACGAATATGAAAGGATATGAGCCATGCAACTAGCTTATTCGCTGGAGGATATTCGTCGCAACCGCTACGAAACGGTCGGGGAGTTTGCCAAGACGCTAAAAATCAGCCCCGCAACCTATTATCGTGCTTTAGAAGGTAGGGTGGAAATTCCAACCATGCGACAAATTGCTATGGCGTTGCATATGGCCCCGGCGAGCATTGCTGAATTTGCTCCACCGCCGTCCTCAACTTTGCTGGCCGAGTTGACAGCAGGGGTTGATGCCGCCCTTGAGGAGGGTTGGTTGGAAGTAGACCCCGAGACGCTGGAGCCGACCGGGCGGCGGGTGTTTGAACCGTGGCCGGATAGCAACACATGAAGGTTCGCTACACGACTGTCGCCTGGGATCGGCTACGGGCACTATCGCCTGAGCAGCAGGCTCAGGCAAAGCGGCTTATCCGTGCCATCCTGTTCGCGCAAACCAACGTCGGGCGACCCTGGAATCGTGATCTGCGGAGTCGTCTGCACTGGATCGTTTCGGCCCTCGACACCCATGTCATCTACCGCATTGCCTTCCGGCAGGTGGAAGATGTGCTCTATGTGACGAACGTCCTGATCTTTCCCACACCCCCCGATCCAAATAACGAATAGCGGTTGCAATAGAAGGAACAAAGTTTCACAAGGCTTGTGCAACCGCCAGATCACGACTATAAACAATCCGCAGATTACAAGCATGTCGTAGATGGTGGCGCACATAAGCTGTGTCATCTGCGTAATTACTCTGTAAACGACGTTTTCTTGGCTCCAACGACCAGCGTTGTCATGCCGACCGCAGGGAGGAATCGGCTTGGTTATGCGCTGAAGACTCCTCCCGGCGGTCGGGGTGACACCGAGCCTGCATGGCAGAAGACTTTTTTACAGGCTAGTAATACTCTGACAACGAAGTCTTTTTGCATTGCTCATTCCCTCAGCCACCGCATGAATTCGGCGTATTGTGGCGGCAGTGCAATCATTGGCCGACATGCCCTACCGTGGCAGACAAGGCCGGGTACAAGGCACTCGTGAACTGGTGATTGCCAAATTCCCCGCTTATATCGTAATCTACCGGGTGACAGATACTGAAATACGCATCACGCGCATCTGGCACGGGCGACAGGACTGGCAACGGGAACCATGAGACTTTACCCCACCGCAAGCTGCCACCCGTGAACACTCACCACGGCGACACCTGCGACCACCGCCGGGTCATGCGCCGCCAGCTGCTGCGCCGTTGTGAGATCATCCGCTTCTAGCACGGCAGCCGCCCCGCTATCGTCTAGAAACGGGCCACCCAACCGCAATATACCTTGACTATAGAGTTGTTCCATGTAAGCGAAGTGGCCCGCCAGGGGCTGTTCCGCAATCGGTTTGCCCGCCAGCCAGGACGGGCCAGGACGGTAGATGACGAGAAATTTCGGCACTGTTTTACCTCCAGCTTCGTGTGATGTATACCCCAGCGTTGTGTTTTCAGCCGCCTACTCTGTCTGCATTGAGCTTGCAACTCCGGTCTCTGGTCTCTGGTCTTCGATCTGCTCAATCGTCAATCGTTAATCGCAAATCCCTCCGTGTGGTATGATAGGGAAATTACGTGTTCAGCATGGCAGAAAACGATGAGCAACAAACCACAGAATGTCAAAGGGATGCGCGACCATCTGCCGCAGGCGATGCTGTTGCGCCAGTATATCATTTCCACGCTGACGGGGGTGTTTGAACGCTATGGCTTTGAGCCGCTCAGCACGCCGGTGGTGGAGCATGCCGAAACCCTTGAAGGCAAGCTGGGCGAGGACGAGAAGCTGATTTACCGCTTTGAAGACCACGGCGGGCGGCGGCTGGCCCTGCGCTATGATCAAACCGTGCCGCTGGCGCGGGTGGTGGCCCAGTATGGCGGCGAGCTGGCCCCCCGCATGCCCTGGCGGCGCTACGCCATCGGCCAGAGCTACCGGGGCGAGCGCAACCAGAAGGGTCGCTACCGCGAGTTCTGGCAGGCCGATGTGGATATTGTCGGCAGCGCCTCGCCCCTGGCCGATGCCGAAATTGTGGCCGTGCTGACGGACGGACTCAGCGCCCTCGGCTTTCCCGAATTTACCACCATGCTCAACCACCGCCAGGTCATCGGCGGCATAGCGCGGGTGAGCGGGCTGGACGAAGGGGCGGCGGGCGGCGTCTATCGGGCGATTGACAAGCTCGACAAGATTGGCCCCGACGGCGTGCGACAGGCTCTACTCGACTTCGGCGTGAGTGCCGAAGCTGCCGGGCGCATCCTCAGCCTGGTGCTGCTGGAAGGCTCAGCGGAGGGCGTGCTGAAGGAATTGTCGGGCCAACTGGCCACCGATGAGCGGGCGCTGGCCGCCCTCGACAACCTGCGGGCCATCATCACGGCCCTGGGCGAGTTGGGCGTGCCCGCCAGCCGCTACACGGTTGCGCCGCGCCTGGCCCGGGGTCTTTCCTACTACACGGGCCTGGTGTTTGAAGCGATCACGCCAATCTGGCCCGAAGGTGCTATCCTTGGCGGCGGGCGCTACGATGAGTTGATCGGCCTGTTCAGCGGCAAGGCTGTGCCCACGGTGGGCCTGGCCTTCGGCATTGACCGCCTGCATGATGTGATGGAGGCGCTGAACCTTGGCCCCCGCCCCGCCACCACCGCCCATGTGTTTGTGAGCATCTTTGGCGAGGCCCAGCTGGCGGAAAGCCTGCAACTGGCCCGTGAACTGCGGGCCGCCGGGGTGAACGTGGTCACCAGCCTGGAGGTGGGCAACGTGGGCAAACAGTTCAAAGAGGCGGATCGCAAAGGCGTGCCGCTTGTCCTCGTCCTCGGCCCGGACGACGTAGCCCGGGGCGAAGTGGTGATCAAAGAACTGGCCAGCGGCAACCAGCGTAGCATCGCCCGCAGTGCGGTGGTGCAGGAGCTGATGAAGTAATTCACCGCTGAGGACGGGAAGGACGGGGCGGGCTTTTTTCAGGTTCCGTGCGGCGACGCCGTGGCCGTGATGAGTTTTAAGAAATTAAACGGGTATATTTGCTCGCCGTAGCCCTAAAGGGCGCGGCTTGAAGCTGCGAAGCCCGCCTGCGCGGGCTATACCGGAT
>JALONX010000271.1 GCA_025454695.1 Chloroflexaceae bacterium | reverse complement strand
GCAAAAGTGACATGCAGATCCTATTCTTTTTGCCTCTAGTACATGATTGTTGACTGTGGTGCAGATGTGTCATTATTTCTTGCTCCAGCACTAGAAGGAGCGTTCTATGGCTGTTTCACCACCGTTGCGACCCGTTTCTGCCCCGCAAGCGTCAGGCCGTGTGATTGACCTGGGTGGGCAGGCAATGCATGTGTTTCAGTTTGGCACGCCCATCGATCTGGCGTATACCTATTTCCTTGATGTGCCCGCCGTCTTCCGCCTGCTGCCCGATACGCTTGATGTGAAGCCATACAGTAAAGACGACTATCGCCTGGTGATCGGCGCGACGGACGGCTATGGCCACAGCATGTCGGCAGTGTTTGACCTGCACACCGACTGCGATGCCAACCGCGCGATTCGGATTGCCCCGGCCACGAACAGCCCTTCTATCAACCTGTCGGGCCTGGTCTTTCGGGGCGACCTGTGGGCAGAAGCGGTGTTTAAGCCAACCCAGCACGGCACCGCCGTTGAGTATATGGTGGAGATTGCGCTCTGTATTCCCGTGCCAGGCGTGTTACGGCTCGTGCCCCAGTCTTTCTTGCAGAACCTGGGCGAACACGCCATGAAGTTTAAGATGACCCAGATGATTAACGGCTTCGCCAATGATATTGATGCCGATTTTCATCGCTGGGTAGCGCAGGGGTAATACGGCTTTAGCGCGGAGGGCACGGAGGAAACGGAGAAGGCAAGAATGTTTTCTCGCACTTCCTTCATGTCCTTTGTGTGTTTGTGGTTAAAACGGCATTGTTTCCTACTTCACCTTTCGGCACAATTTATGCTATAACCAGAGCATATTGCAAACTAATTCGTCAGAGCAGCGACCGGTGCGCACGTCGTACCGGTCGCTGTGTATCAGGAGCTTGCGTATGCCTGTTCTTCGTTCGTTTGCCACGGCGCTGCCGCCTCACATGGTGACGCAGGCCGAAGCCCGCGCTTTTGCCCGCCAGCACTTCGCCCCCGCCTTTCCCGAGATTGACCGCTACCTGACGGTGTTTGACCACGCTGAAATTGACTCACGCTCGCTGGTGGTGCCGCCGGAGTGGTTTTTGCAGCCCCACAGCTTTGGCGAATGCAACAATACGTTTATTGAATGGGCGGTGCAATTGGGCGAAACGGCTGCTCGCGAGTGCCTGGAACAAGCCGGGCTGACGCCGCAAGATGTGGATCATCTGATTTTTGTGTCCACCACGGGCATGGCTGCGCCCAGCGTGGATGCCCACCTGATCAACCGCATGGCGATGAACCGCCACATTCGCCGCACGCCCGTGTGGGGGCTGGGCTGTGCGGGTGGGGTCGCTGGCCTGTCGCGGGCCTACGAATACACCACGGCCTTTCCCGATCAGCGGGCCTTGCTGGTGAGTGTGGAGCTGTGCAGCGTTACGTTTCAGTGGAACGACGACAGCAAACGCAACCTGATCGCTGCTTCGCTCTTTAGCGATGGCGCTGCCGCCGTGCTGGTGGAAGGGGATCGGGTGGCGCGGCAGGCTCCCGTTGACCTGGCCGCAACTACAGAGGCGGCGGGGCCAGTGTCCATCATCGGCACCCAGAGCACCCTCTGGCCCGACACCATGCATATGATGGGCTGGGATATGGTGGATACCGGCATGCGGGTGGTCTTTTCGTCGCGTATCCCGGCGCTGGTGCAGGAGGTGATGCGGGACACCGTGAGTGGGTTTCTGGCAACGTATGGCCTGACGCTCGACGACATGAGCGCGTTTGTCTTACATCCCGGTGGGGCAAAAGTCATCAAGGCATATGAAAGCGCCCTCGGCGTAGACCCGGAGCGCCTGGCCCCCGTGCGCGAGGTACTGCGTCGTCACGGCAACATGTCTGCTGTCACCATCTTTTTTGTCTACGAGGAATTTACCCGCCGTGCGCCCCTTGGCCCTGGCGAGTATGGCTTGCTGGCCGTGCTGGGGCCGGGCTTTAGCTGCGAACTAGCGCTGGTGCGAGGATGATGGTACGAGCTGGAAACGGCCTGGCTCGTTTTCAGCTCGTGTTTGTTGCGCTGCCCGGTTGCTTAGTCGTGAAACCGGGTGAAGAAGTCGTTGCGCTGCTCTTGCAGGGCATATTCCAGTTGCAGCCTGGTGATATGGCCCATTTCATAAAGCAGGTCGCCTAGATGAATGCGGCGACCCTGCCGTTGCAGGTCGTTCTGGCGCTGCAACGCCTCAGTGATCTGCATTTGCGAGACTACTCCGCGCCGTACCAGGTATTCCCCAAGTCGGGGCACGCCATTCTGGCTGCTGCTGTCGTCGGCTTTGCCCACCGCCCGTTCGCGGGGTGGGTCGGCCACCACCGTCATCGCCACGCGAAAAGTAGTGCTGCCAAACGTCACCAGATCTCCATCGTTGATGCGTGTCTGGCCTTCGATGACCTTGCTGTTCACAAACACCACGGCGTTGCTCTGCAATGGAGTCACAAACCAGTGCGCCAGGGCCTGCTTCACTTCGGCGTGGCGTTTCACCACATTGCGGTCTTCTAAAAACAGGTCAACCCCAAAATCGGTACCGACAACAATTGTGCGCTGCACAAAGGTGTGGCGCGCACCAGCCTGCACACCGCTGATCGCGGTAAGAATAATTGCCTTTGCCATACCACGCCTTTTGAACGATGGGCTGCCCACGGCAGTCCGGGAGCCAGTGCGTTCGGCGAGGGTGACATGAAGGTGAGATGCGCCGAAATTGGAGCCGACGACGGGGCGGCAGCGGAGTACGACGGTCGTCTGCTCATGATTGTGATGTCTAGGGTGTAACATTAGTTACGGTGTTGTGTCAACTGCTGTGCCCGGTATCGTCCTTTTCGGTGCGCCATAACTCCCGTAGTTCGGCGCTGGTTTCCAGGAGTTCAGCCAGTCGCCCTTGTCCGGCAATCTGCCCGTCTTTCAGCACGATGATCTGGTCGGCCCGTTGGAGTGCCGCCCGGCGATGCGAGACGGCCAGCACCGTGGTGTGCTGCGAATGACTCGCCAGGCGCTCCCACAGCAGCCGCTCGGTCTCCACATCCAGCGCACTCGAAAGATCATCAAAAACCAGCAGCTGCGGGGTGCGCACAAACATGCGGGCCGCCGCTGCCCGCTGCATCTGCCCGCCGCTGAGCCGCACGCCCCGTGGCCCCACCAGCGTGTCGAGTCCGTGGTCGAGCCGGGGTACGTCGTGCTCCAGCGCCGCATGGTAGATGGCCCGCTGGAGCTGGTCATCGGGCATGCCCATCAGCAGATTGTCGCGCAGGGGTTCGCTAAACAGCCGGGGCACCTGTGGGGTGTAGGCCACCTGGGGCGGCGACATAAAGGCCGTCAGGTCAGCCACGGGCTGCCCATTCCAGCAAACCTGGCCCGCCTGAGGCGGCAGCAAGCCCAGCAGGGCACGCACCAGGGTGCTTTTGCCGCTGCCAATGCGCCCGGTGATGACCACGAACTGTCCGGCTACAAGCTGCAGATCAATCCCGGTGATGCCCCGTTCGCTGTCGGGGTAGTGGTAGGTCAGCCCCGTTACGCTGAGCGTGCGCAGAGCCTCCACGGCCTGGGGCGCAGGCGTGGGCACGGGCGGCAGTGCGCCGCGCATACGCACACTGCCATCGTGCTGGGTCAGCCGCAGCGACGGTGCCCCTTGCAGCAGCGCCACGGCCCGCCGCAACGATATACCGACCTGCTGGTATTTCGTGACGTAGCCGCCAACCATGCCCATCACAAACGCCATCCAGCCCAGATACGAGGCAAACAGCGCAAAATCGCCGACGGTGAACTGGCCCTGCTGAAAAGCCTGTGCTGCTAGGAGCAACAATACGCCGGTGGCAATGTTTGCTGCGCCAAACGAAAAGGCATCAATCAACTTGGTCAGCAGCTGGTCACGCAGGGTCGCTGTGCGTCGCTGTTCGTTCACCTGATGCAGGTGAGCCACCACATGGGCCTCGGCCCCGGCCACCTTCACCGCTTGCACCGCACCGAATATTTCGCCCAGGAGTCCCGTTACCTGGCCAATCGATTCCTGGGCGGCCTGGCGATAGCGCCGAATGCGGCTGTTGAGCGTATTCACCAGGGTGAGAATCACCACCAGCGGCAGAAAGCCAAAGATGGTGATACGCAGGTCAATCTGAGCCAGGGTGATAAAGGCAATACTAAAGGTGAGCACCTGGCCAATCGGGTCGGCGGTCCAGGTCATAAAAATGCTGATGTGGCCCATGTCGTCGCGCAGCCGACTTACGGCTTCGCCCGGCGACGAGTCTGGCGGGAGCGCCTGTGCGCCGGGGCGGCCCAGCATGTGCCGCAACAGGTTGTGGCGCATCAGCGTTTCCACAATCAGCATCACCGCTTTTTCGCCAAAGGGGTAGGCCAGGGTCGTGAGCGAACGTGCAATAGCAACGCCAATCAGCACGGCCACCAGCGCCCAGATAGTGGCCTGAGGGTCGTTGGTGAGTGGCGTGCGGCTCGAGAGCAGATCAAACAGCTGGCGGATAAACAAGCCGGGCAGCAGCGGCCAGAGGTAGAAGCTGATAATGCCAGCGCTGCTGAGCAGGAAAATCCAGGGCCGAAAGGCAATCAGCCGCAAAACCGCCCGCCACGACGGCTCAATATCGTTTGCTGTCATTTGTTGTACGCTCTGCATGGACGTTCTGCCTTTGTGTTTTTGTGCGCATCATCCGTCACGCCAGCGCATCTTCCAGGCCCACCCGCAGCAGTTGGGCAAAACGTGAGTCCGGGTTACGCACCAGTTCGGCCCGTTGGCCCTGTTCTAGCACCTGGCCTTGTTCCAAAATCAAGAGCTGGTTCACCCGGTCGAGTGTGCCCAGGCGGTGAGCAATGATGATGGCGCTCCGCCCCCGCAACAGCTGCGTCAAGGCCACTTCGAGCTGCCGTTCGGTGGCCGGGTCGAGCCGCGACGAGGCTTCATCCAGAATGATCAGCCCCGGATCGCGCAGAAAGGCCCGTGCAAAGGCCAGCAGCTGGGCCTGCCCCGCCGAAAGCCCGCTGCCGCCAGTGGCCAGCACGGTGTCGAGGCCCTGGGGCTGGCTGCGCACCCAGTCGCCCATGCCCAGCGTGTCGAGCGCGGCCCAGATGCGCTCGTCAGGTATCGTCGGGTCGAAGAAGGTCAGGTTGTTGCGCACGCTGGTGCTGAAGAGTTGCACATCCTGTGTCACAATCGCCACCCGCGCCCGCAGATTAGCGATAGGCACCGCACGCAGGTCAACCCCACCCAGCAGCACAGTGCCCGCCGTCGGGTCGTAGAGCCGCAGCAGCAGGCGGGTGAGGGTAGTTTTGCCGCTGCCAGTGCGGCCAAGCACCCCCAGCACTGCCCCCGCCGGGAATTGGGCCGACACATCCCGCAACACCATGTCGTCGTTAGGGTAGGCGAAGCTTATCCCGCGTAGCTCAACTGCCAGTGGCCCTTCTGGCAGGCTGGTGCCCGGGCCTTCGTCTCCCACCTGGGGCTGCATGGCGAAGAGCTGTTGCACACGGCTCATACTGGCGGTGGCCTGCTGCAAATCATCAAGCTGCCGCATTAACGTTTCAATCGGTTGATCGAGCATGGTGGTGTAGGCAAAAATCAGGTAGACCTGGCCCACCGTCAGCGTGCCATCCAGGGCGAGAAATGCGCCAATGGCCAGGGCCACAATCGCGCCAATATCAATCGCCAGGTTGAGCGAGCGCCAGCTCACCACGCTCAGCAGCGCCCGCAGCACACTGGTGCGGAAGAACGTGCGCGAGCGTTCGAGGTGGCGACGCAGTACATAGGCTACGGCCCCATTGGCGCGAATGTCTTCCGTGCCGGAAAGTCGTTCTTCCAGCAGCCCAAACAGTTCGGCGCTGGCCTGCCGCTCCTTGATGCTGTAGTGGGCCAGGAGCTTCGTCAACAGCACGGCCCCCAGCACCGCCAGCACCACGCTGATGATGGCAGGCAGGCCAACGCGCCAGTCGAGCAGAAATAGCAATACCACAACGCCAACCAACAGCAGCCCATTGAGCACAATCTGGACAAGGAACTCGGACAGAAAGTTCTGCAACTTGCCCACATCGCCGTCTACCCGTTCAATCAGTTCGCCAGGCGTGCGGCTGTTGTGAAAGCCCATGTCGAGCCGCAAACAGTGCATGGTGAGGTCGGTGCGAATGCGGTTGGTGGCGAGCAGACCGATGTTGTGGGCCACATACTGCCAGCCCACCTGTGCCCAGTTCTGGCCCAGGGCCGCTGCCAGGTAGGCCACGCCAATGGTCAGCAACGCGGGCAGCGCTGCCCCGGAGGTAGCCTGGTCAATAAACGTTTGCACCACCCGTGGCAGGCCCAGCAACAGCGCCAGGTCAATCAGCATCAGGGCCGCCAGCAGGGCCAGGCGTGCCCGGTGGGGCGCAAGGTAGGTGGCAAGCACATGGCGGTAGGAAGGGGCAACAGCCTGCATGGGTGGTACTCGCAGCATTCATACAGCAACACAATCGGGAGTCTTCAGGTCGAGCGTACCATAGCCGTCCAGCAGAATCAATCCGTCGTTGGATTGACGTTGGGCGGGGAAATGCCGTGTGCAGTTCGTCGCGGTGCCTGCCCGGTGGTACAATACCGCCGGTTACGATGTGAAAATTGTCACCAGCTGGGAGCGCCCAGCCTGGTGTGACCAAGGTTTGGGAGTATCATGCAACAACTGCCCCCTGGCCCGCGTGGGAGTTTCCCCCTGGGCCATATGATTGCGTTTGACCGGCGCGGCCCGGAATTTCTGCGTGAGTCCTATCAGCGCTACGGCCCGGTGTTCACCATCAACCTGGCGGGCATGCCGATGGTGATGATGATTGGCGCAGAAGCCAACCGTACCATTCTCACCCAGCAGGCCGAGAATTTTGAAACGCGCTCGGCCAGTATTTTAACTCACCTGCTTGGCCAGGGCCTGCTGGTGATTGACGGCCAGCAGCACCGCCGCCACCGCACCATTATGAATCCGGCCTTTCATAAACAACGGGTGCTGAGCTACACCGGCACTATGATTGAACTGGCCGACCGCCGCATGCGCCAGTGGCCCGCTGGTCGTGCGGTGGCCCTGTTTGAAGAGACACGCGCTATCACCTTGATGATTATCGCCGCTACTACCCTGGGGCTTGATCTAGAACAGCACCAGGACTCACTCAAACCACACATTCAAGCCATGCTCAGCTTTTTCGACTCATCAATCACGGTGCAGATGCTGCCAGTGAGATTGCCCATTGGCCCATGGCGACGCCTGCACCAGGGGCGGGCCGGTTTCGATCAGGTCATTCAAGGGGTCATTGCCACGCGCCGGGCCGGGGGCGGCGGCGTTGACATGGTGACCGACCTGATGGAGGCGCGGGACGAGGCGGGCAATCCGCTGTCTGACCAGGAGATTGCCGATGAGTTGACCACCATTCTGCTGGCGGGCCACGACACCACCGTGTCGCTGTTTAGCTGGATGGGCGGTGGTG
>JALONX010000007.1 GCA_025454695.1 Chloroflexaceae bacterium | reverse complement strand
GGGGTCGGGGTCGGGCCAGTGAATCTGGTAGAGGTCAATCACGTCTACGCCCAGGCGGCGCAGGCTGTCGTCCACCTCGCGGCGGATCGAGTCGGCTTTGATTTTGTTGATCACCCGGCCTGGCTCGCGGGGGTTGGGCAGCAGGCCACACTTGGTAAAGACGTAGGGCTTCTCGCCGCGCTCCTTAAGCGCCCGGCCCACCACCTCTTCCGAATGGCCAAAGCCATAGACGGCGGCGGTGTCAACCCAGTTCACCCCGGCGTCGAGCGCCGCATGAATGGTATCCACCGACTCCTGATCATCCTGCGGCCCCCAGCCGCCCTGCCAGCCGCCGCCGCCAATGGCCCACGCGCCAAAGCCAATCGGCGTAATCTGCATGTCGGTGCTGCCCAACAGTCGTGTTTCCATCGCGAACTCCTTTTCACCTCTCACAAAGCCACAAAGCCACAAAGCCACACATCAGAAAGTTTTTCAAAAAGAAACACGGGAGAAATGAAGGCTATAGCACCACAAAATCCCTCGTTTCTCCCGTGTTCTCTGCATTCCAATCATTGGGCAATCGTCAATCGTCAATCGTCAATCATCAATGCTATTGCCCGTGCTGCTTCATCTGCATGGCTTTTTGCAGCAGTTCTGGTGCGCTCGACTCCACCTTCTTGGCGGTCTGCTCTTCCTGCTTGAGGTTCTGCTTGAGCAGCTTCACAATCTGCTGCTGGCCCATACCTTCTGCCCCCATCACCAGGCTGCGGTAGCTGGCAATCTCATAATGTTCCACCTTGGCCTGAGCATCAGCCATAATGCAGTCGCGGATGGACTCATTCCCGGCCTCTTCCAGGGTGGATTGGGCCTCGCTCACCAGCCCCGCCGCTGCCATGCACTTCACCCGCTTGGGCTTCATGTTGAGCATACTGTAGACCTGTTCCAGGTTCTGAATCTGGCCCTGGGTTTCGGTGATGTGCTCCTGAATCATCGTCTTGAGCGACTGGTCGCTGGCCTGATCCAGCATCATCTGCTGGGCGTCCATAAAGCGGTGTTCAGCATCATAGATGTCGCTCAGGGCATGGGCAAATTTCTCGTCCGGGGTATTGATCGGCATTGATTCCTCCCTTTTGCAAAACAGACAGATAGATGAGACGTGAGAGGTAAAGCAAGGAGCGTGCCATTTACTGAGTTTTTCACCGGGGAAGGCGTGGAGAGTTTGAAATGAACGCGGAGGAGGCGAGGGAAATGAGCGATTGGAGGAGATTGGAGATTGGAAGTTAGATATTTCGTACCATTCTCAACTCTCAACTCTCAACTCTCAATTCCTCCGCACCCTCCGCGGTAAAAAGCACTACCGCAACAGCGAGAGGATCACGGTGAGCGTGACAAGGCTGCCCAGCGAGGTGACGACGACGCTGGCGACCACGGTGGAAGGGCGGGTGTTAAATTCCAGCGCGGCGATGGTGACGTTGACGGCAGTGGGCATGGCGGCCTGCATCACCGCCACCGCCAGGCTGAGTCCATCCAACCCCAGGGCCAGAGCCAGGCCCCAGGCTAGCAGCGGCGAAACCAGCAGCCGCAAGCCGCTGGCCAGCGCCACCAGCTTCGGCTGCTCAAAGACCACGCCCTGGGCCAGCTGCATGCCAAGAATCGTCAGCATCAGCGGGAGGGCCGCCTCGGAAAGCAGGGCCACGCCCCGCAGCAGCCCGCCTGCCACGCCGGGCATGTCGAGCCGCAGGCCCAGGGCGCGGGCCAGCAACGCCGCCGCCACCGCATAGATTTGCGGCATCGTCAGCACTTGCCGCAGCATGCGCAGCACCACCGCCCGCCGAGCCGTGCCGGGAGCCATGCCGCCCGCCGCCGCAATGCCAATGCCCAAGGTCTGGGCCAGAATGCTCTGGGGAATAAAAAAGAGTACCGCCCGCTCGAAACCGCTCTCGCCAAAGGCAAAACGGGCCGCAGGCAGGCCATAGTTCCCCGAATTGAGAAACATGGTGCTGAGCAGCAGAGCGCTCAAGTCGGCGCGGGGCAGTCGCAGCGGCAGGGCACAGAGCCACGTTGCAACGGCGACACACGCCACCAGCGCCACTGAGAGACCAATCATACCAAAGGCCTGCTCGCCCGCCACCTGGGTGCGTAGCAACGAGGTAAAGATCAGCGCCGGGCTAAACCCGTAGATCATCACCCGGTTCAGCGTGGCGAGATCGAGAACTAGCTTTCGACGTAGGGCATACCCAACGGCGGCAACCACAGCAATGGGGAGTAGAACTTCGATGAGAACAGAAATCATGGAAGGAGAACCAAGAACCGAGAACCGCAATCATGCGTAATGCGTAATGCGTAAAACTCAGGGAAATGCAGGAAATAAAGGAAATTATGTGATAATGCCACGAACTATTTCCCTCATTTCCCTTATTTCCCTTATCATTCGTCATCTTGTTATCTTGTCATCTTGCCTGCCCTGAGGCTCCCCTGAGCTTGTCGAAGGGCTTGTCGAAGGGTCATCTTATCTCTGCGTCTCTGTGCCTCTGAGTCTCTGCGTTAACCCCCGTAACTCAATCAGCCACTTCTTCGGGCTTTGGCTCCACCGGCAGCCCTGCTTCTTGCCAGGCGACCCAGCCGCCGATGAGGGCACGAGCCTTTGTCCAGCCCGCCTGTTTCAGTTCCCGCGCCACACGGGCGCTGGTGGCTTCGCTGGTTCAGGTGCAGTAGGTCACCAGCCAGGCATCGAGCGGTAGGCCCATCACCGTAGCCCGCTCCACCACGTCCTCGGGCGGGAAGCGAATCGATCCCTTCGCCTGCATGTCGCTCCGCCCAATGGAGCGCTCCGTCCGCACATCCAGCACGATCACGGTTTCGCCCGTTCCACGCAGCCGCTCCATCTCCGGGATGCTGATGCGGTCGGCGTAATAGCGGGCATCTTCAGGGTCTTCGCCAGCGGCGTTGAGGTCAATAACCGTAGGTTGTACCGCGGAGGACGCGGAGGGAACGGAGGGAACGGAGGCTAAAGATAAAGGTATAGGAGTTTCTTCGCGTCCTTCGCGTGCTTCGCGGATCGTTTCAGTTTCTCCACGTGCTCCGTGGTGAGTCTCTTCCGGCTCTTCGCGCCCTTCGCGTGCTTCGCGGATCGTTTCAGTTTCTCCGCGCCCTTCGCGGCCTCGGCGGTGAGCATTTTTGCGACTCACGAAGATCGGTGTGCCGCCGTGCAGCACCACAGAGAAGATCACCACCAGCGAGCAGATGGCGAAGAGCTGTTCGCCAATGGGCAGCCCGGCGAACACCGGCAGCAGCACAAACAGCAGTGCGCCGAGGCCACGGGGGCCAAACCAGCCGATCAGCAGCCGCCCGCGTACATCAAGGCCAGTGCGGCCCAGGGCCAGCCACATGATGGGCAGGCGGCTCAGCAGCACAATCACGGTGAAGATCAGCGTAGCCACGCCAATCTGGGCCAGCCCACTCCAGATCAGCGAACTGCCCAGCACCACAAAGGCGAAGAGCAAAATCATCTCGGCGGTGGTTTCGCCATATTCCAGAAAGCAGTCGCACAGCTCCACATCCAGGGCCGAGATGGTGAGGCCCGCCGCAAAAGCGGCCAGAAAGCCGCTGCCCCCCACCGACTCAGCGGCGGCGAAGGCGGTGAAGGCCACGCCAATGGCATAGAGCGACTCGTAGTCACGACGCACACCAATGCGCTTGCGCACAATATCGAGCACGGAAACCGAGGTGAGGCCGATGAGCACGCCAGCCCCCGGCCCCAGGATGAAGAGGTCAATCATCACGCGGGCGAACTCAAAGCTGGTCATTGCGCCTTGCTGCAAAAAGGCCATGGCGATAATCACAATCGGCAGCAGCAGCACATCGTTCATGCCGCTTTCCAGCCGCAGCGCCAGCCGCGCCCCCGCCGACATGCCACTGTTGCGCAGCATGCCCCGCAGCAAAATCGGGTCGGTGGAAGCCAGCGCCGCGCCAAGGATGACGGCGGCAGCTACCGGCAGGCCCAGCAGCACCCAGGCGGTCAGTGCCAGCAGAGCCGCACTCAGCAGCGTGCCCGGCCCCAGCATCAGGGCGGCTAGCCCGGCGTGGCGGCGCACCTCGCGCAAGTCCAGGCTCACCGCATCGGTGAAGAGCACCAGGGCCAGGCCCAGTGTGGCTACAATCCGCAAAATGGGCGAGTCCAGGGTGATGTTGAGCATGCCCAGCCCGGCAGGGCCAAGGGCCGCGCCCATGCCCAGCAGCACGGCCACCTGGGGCAGCCCAGTGCGCTCGATAAAGCCTGAGAGCAGGGCAGCTACCAGAATCACCGCGCCCACCAGGGCCAGCGTCCCAAGAAAAAGTTCGGTGCTAAAGCTTTCCATGTGGTGACAGGGTGACAAGGTGACAGGGTGATCGTTTTAGCCACCTTCCGCCTTTAGCCTTCAGCCTTCAGCCTTCAGCCTTCAGCCTTCAGCCTTTGCTCATTCCCCTTCAGGAAGCTCACCGCTCGCCTCGTACTCACGCAAGGCGGTGGTGGCCCGCTCGAAGCTGTAGAAGTAGGCGTGGCTGGCCCATTGGCCGCCCTCGGCATCGTAGCGGCAGGACAGTTCAATTTCGGCGGCTCCATCGCTGTAGACGCTGGCGGTAGCAAACCAGAGGTCGCCGCAGCGCACGGCGTGGGCGCTGAGCAACTCGCCGCGCAGCGTGTCAGCCCCGGCCTCGGTGGCGATCTGGCCCGGCTGCATGGGGGTAACGGTGCGGTGTGACATGAAAACCCTTTCCAGTGGAACAGGTGAAAACGGTGACGAGAGCAGCATCAAACCTATTATAACTCAGCTGGCAGGCAGGAAACGCAGAGGCGCAAAGACACAGAGGCGCAGAGAATGGCAGAAACAACTCTGCGTTTCTGCACCTCTGCGCCTCTGCGTTACAATTCAGGAGCAGCTAGAAGTCAACCTCGCACAGGCCCGACACGCAGGCCAGTTCCTGGGCCGCTTTGGTCAGGTCTTCCTCCTCGTAGCGGTAGACCTTCGAGAAGTCAATCTCGGGGAATTCCGCCGCCAACCGCTCATACTCTTCGTGGCCAATTTCAACATAGGGCATGTTGTCATACTTGGCGTCGAAGGCGGGCAGGAAGGAGAGGCCGCCGATCTGGTCGCGGTGCTCCCAGACCCACTTCATCACGTCCAGCACCTCGTCGGGCCGATAGGTTATGGTACATGACGGATTGTGTTCCGTCCAATAAATCTTGTTTTGCAACCAGAACTCGCACTGGGCGATGGCCGAGCGATCCTTGCGGGTGATCGCGCCGTCTGGCGACTTGACCGGGAAATGCACTACCCAGGTGTTGGCGTTCTCCGCTGTCTGGCCATTCTCCGGACTCATCGGCACGCTGGCGTCGCGCAGCACCTTGTAGATGGGCGAGTGGCTGGCGACGCGCACGTTGCGAATGTAGTAGGGTGCCCAGCGGGCGTGCAGACCCGAGGCACAGTTGAGCAGCTGCGAGGAGTTGCCACTTGGCTTGACGCATGTAATCGAGGCCGACTGGTTAATCCCCAGGGCCTGGGCCGTCTGCCGGTTGACCTCGACAGCGATGTGACGCAGCCGCTCCTTCACCCCGGCATCCTGGGCAATGGTGCTGTCCATCTGGCCGGTGATGTCTACACCCAGCAGCCGCTCCTCCTCACAGTTCTGCCGCCACACATCGCGCAGGCCGGGGAAGTGGGTCGCCAGCGACTGGATGGTGCCGATGATCGTGGCCACTTCCACCTTTTCCCGCAAGGTGTCGAAGGTGTCTTCGTGGCGGGCCACCGCAGCGGTGAGGTTGCAAAATTGGTTCGGGCGCAGAATGATTTCGCCGCAAGGGTTCGTCCCAAATTCCGCATTGCGCCGCCGGGCCGGGCGCAGCGCATTTGAAGCCTCGCGGTTGAAGATGCCCGGCTCGCCCCGACCCGACTCAACCATCTCCAGAAACTGTTTGATAAAGTCAGTCTGAGTGATGCCGCCAGCGGGCCAGACGGCGGAGTTGTTGGCATTCCAGCGCTGGCTGTTGTCGCGCTCAAAGTCGCCGCTCTTGCATGTCAGCATCTCCTCATCGTCGTAGTCGAATAAGGAAATCATTGCGGTTCGCCGCACGCCGCCGCTCACCGCCGCGTTGCCAACGGCGCACATCATGTCGTGGGCATCAATCGGGCGCAGAAAGCTGCCCTGGCGGGCCAGAATGCGCGAGCGCACAAAATCCAGCATCACCCGCAGCGGCTCCGGGCCAGACGCCCGCCCGCCCTTGGTTTTCAGGGGTGCGCCCGCCGCCCGCAGCAGCGAGAGGTCGAAGCGCATGTCGCCGCCCTCGAACCAGGTTTCCAGGCCAACACGCAGCGCCTCAGCCCAGCCCTCGGCTGAGTCTTCCACCACAAACAGGCGCGGTTTCTGGTTCGTTTGCCGCTTGATGCGGGCGAAATTCTCCACATATTTGCGCTCCACCGAGAAGCCCACGCCACAGCCGCTCATTGAAATGATCAGCGCCTCAACAAACGAGTCAATGCTGTCTACCGGCTGATAACTGCAATTGTAAATCGCAATGTTGTTGCGCCGCGCTGCCGGGCCAGCCATGGCCAGCAGCCGCATGGAAGGCATGGCCTGCATGGAAAGAATGCCCTGGCGCACGCGCTCGTAGGTCGCGGCAGACAGGCGATCACCGGCCAGCTCGTGCATGTAGTCTACTGAACGGTTGACGGTTTCCAGCCAGGTTTCGCGGCGACCCAGGTCGTAGTTAAAGCGCGAATATTTGTCGAAGAATTGGAACTTTTGCAGCGATGTGGGGAAGTAGGGATCGGACGCAGCAAACGCCTCGCGCACCTCGTCGGGGATGGGGCGGGCAACGCGCTTTTTGGCATGCTCGGCCCGGTAGAGAATGTAGTGCTTGGCGGCCTGAAACTCGCCCGCCGCCTGCAACACCATCTCCACAATGTCCTGCACGCCTTCCACCGTTGGCAACGCGCCGTTCGATTTAGCGGCCATAATGTTGACCACGCGGCGGGCCAGTTCGTGAATGGGCGTCTGCGGCTCGCGCCCAATGCTGGCAAAGCACTTCTCCAGCGCGTTCTCAATCCGCCCGATGTCGAACGACACCACCCGGCCATCCCGCTTTACGATCTCGGTTGGCACCGGCAGCCCGGCCCGGTCAGCATCTTGCGTCTCAATGGTTGAAACGCCGTTGCTATAGTGCGAAACTGTCACCGTTCTTCTCCTTATCAACACGACTCACACGCTTGAGCCGCCAGAAGCGCCCGGCAAACGCCAGGATCAACAGGCGGCACCAGAAATATGCCTTCCACTACATGGCAGGTTCAGGGCCAGGGAAACGATGTTTTGCGGGGAAATTGGAGGTAGAGTTGTAAAGCATTATGACAAATCGCAATCAGCTAAACATAATTCACACCTCGCCACAAGTTGTGCAACATTCCCAGAATATGGGGCGAAAGCACTACATCTTGTGTGAAGGTGATTATGTTTACTCTACATCTAGGGTATTCACAGCTCTGCCAGTGTAACACGGTCAGGGGTGGGTGTCAAGCCTGCCAGATTACGATTCGGCGGAAATGATTGACAACCGGACATAATATTTGGGTTAGAAGGGGGGAAAATGTATATATGAAACGTGAAGCGTGAGTCGGATGGTGGGGCGTGGTCGCACCTGAAACGGGAAACGGGAAACGTGAACTATCTGAGTCCACGTTTCCCGTTTCTCGTTTCCCGCTAAAAGTTCAAACAAGCACACCCACCCTCAGGCCGCGCAGGCGGCCTTCGGAACGGAAGCCGAGGCATTCAGGCCCCTGGCGGCCCGCCCGGCGGCTGATGAGGCTTTACAAAATAATCCACACAGCCATCGGGGCAACACGCTTCAGCGTGTTTTGGTCATTCAGACGCCGAATTCATTCGGTGGCTGCTGCGGCGCGACGTGTCCAGTTTATTTTATCAAGCTTCATAAGCCGCAGGCTCTGGCGACGAAGCCCGCAGAGCGGGCTGGGGTAGAAGAACGTATACGTGTATGAACCCTAAGAAATTCTACTAGGCCTGGCCCGCTGACCGCGCTCCCCAGCCTGGTTGCACGGGCGGCTTGCGCTGTTCGGCGGTGGCTCGCCATGTCAGCACCCAGATGCCAACCAGGCCCAGGAAAGCCAAACCGAGGGATGGAAAAGCCAAAAAGGGTTCAAAAGGGCGGTCTGTGTTTAACGCCACAAACAACATAAAGCTTACAATTCCAGTGGCGAGGCTTCCCAGCAATAGCAATAACCGTTCACCAACAAGCGAACCATAACGCAGCAACAGAGATGCCATCCATCCAAAGCAGACTAGCGCAAGCATTCCCCCACCGAACGCAAAGCCTAGATTTATGCCAGGCCCAAGAAACAGCCCGCCCACCAGCAACATGAGTCCAAACAGTGTACCAACATAGAGAAGACTATTCGCAAGGAGAGCAAGCCCACGCCTCCATAAAGCCACCATCTGCTGCTCATCCTGCTTCGCCGCTAGCACGCGGTGGCGGGCCTGGGCATCGCGCTGGAACTGAAGCTGCATGCTGCGCGCCCCGGCCAGAAAGCCCGCGCAATGTTCACAGCCGTTCAGGTGACTCTCGATAATCTCACGGCTGGCGGGCGTCACTTCGCCCTCCAGGTAGAGCGGCAGCAAATCTTGAATGAGCGCACAATGGGCCTTATCGTCGCCGCTCAAGGGTGTTGTTGCTTGAGTTTGCATAGATTTCATCCTTACCAAATGAGCTGTAAAGAACATTTCTGTGTCCACTAGAGCACTCGATGTCATTCCAAACCCACTCGTCGTACTTAAGGCTAGCTCCGTGAAGGATCTTCATTGTCCTGCGTTGAAGACCCTTCCATGCACTCGATGTCATTCCGACCGCAGGGAGGAATCTCCACCGCCTTGCGTTGAAAACCCCTCAGATTCGTTCGAGGTTGCAGTGAGGAGCATGGCAACGTATAAGCCTCACGGCTCAAGGCCCTGACTCAGGGCGGTGTAGGCGGCGCGGAAGCTGTTGCGGGCGCGAAACAGATTGACCTTCACGGCAGCCAGGCTCAGGCCCAGCACATCGGCAATTTCGGCGTAGCTCAGCCCTTCGGCATCCCGCAGCAGCAGAATACTGCGCTGCTTTTCCGGCAACTGGCCCAGGGCTATCCCAATCAGTCCGCGCTGCTCCAGGGCATCGTAGTGACGCACCGGGTCGCCGTGGGCTGCCGTGTCGGGAATGGCGAGGAACTCATCGGTATCAACCCGGTTGGGGCTGGGACGGCGTAGGCTGTCGAGGTAGCAGTTGCGGGCAATGCGAAAGAGCCATGTGGCCACGGTGCAGTCGCCCCGGAAGTTCAGCAGGCCAGTGCAGGCCTTCACAAAAGTCTCCTGGGCCAGCTCCTCGGCCAGGTCGGGGGAGCCACAGAGCTGAAACAGGTAGTGCTGCACCGGCCCCCGGTAGCGCCCATACAGCTCCTCAAACGAGCGCAACGCCCCAAAGGCCCCGCTCAGTGGTGAGGCGTGCAGCCACAACGCCAGTGGATCGCTCATCGTTCCGTCCTTCCGTCAGTGTTGCTCCTGCAAGACTGACGCAGGCATGCGGCAAAAGTTACAGGCGGCAGCAAGACTGCGTATCGCGTACTGCGTACTGCGGTGAAACGTGAAACGTGAAACGTAATGCGTAATGCGTAATGCGTAATGCGTGAAACGTGAGGCGTAGACGTGATACGTGAAACGTGCAACGTGCTGCGAACTGCGTAATGCGTACTGCGTGAAACGTGAAGCGTAATGTGTACTGCGTAACAACCACTTGTCACTCGTCACTCGTCACTCGTCACTCGTCACTCGTCACTCGTCACTCGTCACTCGTCACTCGTCACTCCTTAGCGGTAATCATCCATGCTAAACATCGGTTCCCAGCGCTCGTTCCAGGCTGCCGTCCGCCGTTGCAGCTGGGCTTGCAGCGTGTCAAGCTCCTGTTGCAACTCGCTCTGCTGTTGGGGCAAAAGGGCAGCGTTGCCGAGGGCGGCGCTAAGCAGGTTCAGGTTGCGCTCCACCAGGGCCACAAACTGCTGATGCAGTTCGGCCTCCTCCTGGCGATTGCGGCGGATTTTTCGCATCATCGAGCGGTTCAGGTGCATGCGCCTGATCATGTAGTCGGCAACGGTGGTTTTGCCCGCCACCCGGAAATCGCGGCCTGGCTCAAAGTGCTGGTCAAAGTCGTGTTCGCATGGATCAAGATAGCCTTCGCCGTCGGTCAGCGGGTCATCTGAGGGCCAATCGTCGCCCTTGTAGCTGTTGCAGACGCCGCATGCGTAGAGCAGGTTCGGGTAGCTGGTGGTGAGGGCGGGGAAACGTGATTTCGGTCGGTAGTGTTCGACGCTGAAGTAGCGCGGGCCACCGGCTTCGTTTTCGTGAATGCCACAGTAGACGCAGGTGTAGGCGAAATCTTCGCGGAGGTAGGCTTTGTAACGCTGGTAGCTGCTGTGGCGGGGTGGGTTGGGGCGGCGGTGCAGCAGTGCCATGGGGTTAGCTATCGTTACCGTTAGCCTGTTCGAGCTTCTGGGCCAGGCTCTCTAGCTGCTCCACCAGGCTCCGTTTTTCAGAAAGTTCGGCGTCACGCTTTTCGATGCGCTTGGCCAGTTTAATATCTGCTGGGCGCTCAAAATAGCTCCGCAGCGCGGCCAGTTCTGCCTCTTCATCTACCGCCAGTGCCCCAAGCACCTGCTGGTCAAGCAACTCTTTAGTGCGCCGCCGCCGGGCCGAAAGGGCCTGCTCATAGCGGCCAGCCGCCCGCAGCAGCCGGGGGATGTAGACTTCGGGCCGTTGCTCAAGTTGGGCCGCCAGCAGCACGCCGTCAAACACCGGGCTGGTGTCCTCGGCTTCGCTGCTGGCCAGCAGAAAGAGCGGCAGTTCTTCCCGCAAGGTACGCAGAAAATCGGCGATGGTGGCGCTGTCGTAACTACCGTTAGTCTGCTGGCCAATCTTCTGGCTGATGATCACCGCGCCCGTGTGGGGGTTGGCGGCCAGGTCTGCATATTCAACCACAGCAGAGCGCAGGGGCACCGCTTGCACATGCAGCTGGTGGGTGCGCTCCAACTGCCGTTTGTAGTGCCGCGTTTCGCTCGCGGCACCGTCAATCAACCAGAGCAGTGGTGCATTATCCATAGCAGTGTCAATCACTTAGAGATGGTGGCTTTCACCACCCCACGCTGTGGATGCACCGTGACCCGTGCGATCCGTGGCAGGGTGTGGCCATCGGGCGCATGCACCTCGCCCAGAAAGGTGAAGACGTAGGCCTCAACGTCGCTGCTTTCGAGCGCAACCCCGGCCCCACGCAGTGGTGCTGGTGCTGGTGTCGTGCCATTCCCGCGCTGCTGCCGCACCACGCTCGTCACCACCTGCGTCAGGTCGGGCCAGAGCCGTTGCACCTGCTGGCGAGCCAGGGCCTCGGCAGCCTGTATATCAATTGGCGTGTAACTCATAAGCAACTCCTGGTGCAAGAAACGTTCGTGGTCGTCGGTCGTATACAGCAACATGCAAGTACATCAATGATACGTGATTGACCGTACTATTCTCTCAATCTCTAATCGCTTATCGCTAATCTCTTATCGCTAATCTCTACTCACCAGCCGAACAATTATTATGCCACACCAATGACGATTGTGGGATCACCATAAAGTATGAATTGCAGCGCCGTTTTGCTGCTGTCATCATCTAGCATACCATACCGCTGCAAGATCTGGCGCAGCATGCGCTGGCGGGCCAGCAGCAGGGCTTCCCCAGCCGAGATGCCCGGTTGCAACGAGGCTTCCAGAAAGCAGCGGGCCAGCAGGTCGGCCTCGGAAAGGGGCGGCGTGGCCGGGCCGTAGGTCAGAGTGGTCGCCCCAACAAAACTGGCCGCACCCCGCAGCAAAAAACGCAGCGCCAGGCCCTCCCGCAGTGGCACAGCAGGCGAGTAGGCCCCGTAGCATGCTTCACTCATCACCACGGCGCGGGTGAGCCGCAGCCCGTCCACATCTTCAGGCCGCAGGGCCACAACCAGCTGCCCCGCCCGATCGGCACGCTGGCCATACCAGCAGGGGTTATGGCGCACGCCGTGCAGGTTGAAGTAGATGCGTGCTGCACCCTGTAACAGCGCAGGCTGGAAGCTGTCGCCAGCTAGCGACGGTGAGGTGAAAAGCGGCAAAGGCTGGCTCAGGGCCTGGTACACTTCGGCAGAAGCTTGCTGCCAGGCGGCGGTGCTAAGGCCAACCGCCTGGTTAAGCGGGCGCGGCGCAGAACGCTGGAAATGAGTGGCCAGGCGCAACAGGCGTAGCAGCACGGCGGGGTTACCGTCACCACCATCGGGCAGCCGCCCCACCGGCCATTCCCCCGGCAGCTGAAACGGCGCAGGCCCGCTGTAGGGTACATCACTTGGGATGTCGGCATCATTATCAGGAATGGGGTTGATGCAGCAGTGGAAGGGCACAATAGCAGGCCCGCCCACCAGCAACACGCTTTCGATTCGCGTATCCTGCTGAGCCAGGGCTGCTGCCACCGCAGCCAGCTGCTCACTAATAGCCAGCGGATCAGTGGGATCGGCGGGGGGAACCACTAGCTCTGGCCAACCAGCCTCAACTAGCAGCGTGTAGGTGGGCAGGCCACGCCCAGTCCTGGCCCACTGCAAGTCGTGCAGAGCCGCCAGAATGCGGGTCAGGGCGCGGTCGGCGTAGCTTGCCGCCAGATGTTCGCGGGAGGTGAGCAGGATGTGCATGGCTGGTTTCGGGTATTGTGCATAGCGGGACGCTCACATGTTCCAGCGCCCATGCTACCCGAAAAACCGCCTTCCTGGGGTGAAACGCAGATGAGATATTGATTAGGGGATTGCCGCTATTCCTGCGCCATCAGCTCATCGGCAGCGGCGAGCAGAGCTGCCATGCGGGTGGGGTCGGTTTTTTTGCTTTGCAGATAGAGTTCGAGCGCGCGGCGCGGCGTGAGACCGTCCAGCATTTCCCGTTCGGCTTCGGCGAAGCGGCCCCGCGCCACCCGCTCAACCTCAACCGTGACGGCGGCAACGAAGAAGGCCCCTGCCTCTTCCAGCTGCTGGCGAATGGCCTCATCGGAGATGGCCGAGGTCTGCTCGCGGTTCGCTCGTATCTCCACCCGTACCACCGCGTTCTGCACCTGCTGGCGGGCAACCAGGGTTTGCACCCGTTGCGCCGGGTCGCTGCTAGAACGCACATCCACCTCAATGCTGACAAAGGGCCGGGCGGCCAGTTTGTGGAAGCGCCAGCGGGCCGCGCCTTTCTCTAGTTCCACCAGCACGCAGCCCTTATCCTCCTCCCGTTCGCCAAAGTCAATCCGCTCGATGCTGCCGGGGTAGACCATCGGCGGTTCCTGGTTCAGGGCCTGGTGGCGGTGAATATGGCCCAGCGCCACATAATCTATGCCCGGTTGCAACAGCGTGCCTTTGGAAAGCACCAGGTCTTGCCCCAGGGTGATGCTCCGTTCCGCACCGAGTTGTGCCCCATCCACCGTGCCGTGAAAGGCTAGCACGGTTGGAATCGCGGGGTCAAGCCGGTCGGCGGCAGCGATGACAAAGTTCTCCAGGCGGCGGCGCAGCTCGGCCTCGATTTCGTTGAAGGAGGCCAGCCGCATGTCCTCTTTGGTCAGCAGCGCATGGCGGCTCACCCAGGGCACGGCGATAATTTGCAGCGGGCCGGAGCGGGTCTCAATGCAGTGGCTTTTGAGGCGATCAGCAATTGTTACGCCTTCGACGCCCAGCGCATCAAAAATCTCCACCGAGTGGGCCTTGCCCGCCGAGGGCGAGACATCGTGGTTGCCGGTGAGGATAAACACGGGCACGCCAGCCGAGCGCAGCTGGTGCATGCGGCGGGCGAATTCGCGCTGGTGGGTGGGGTTGGGCGCACGGGTTTTGTAGATGTCGCCCGCAATCAGCACCAGGTCTACCCCTTCGTCAAGGCCAAAGGCCAGGGCCTCGTCCAGGCAGTTCAGATAGTCGCGCAGGCGCGTGTGCAGGCCCGTCGCCGGGTCTATGCGGCCATAATTTTCCATGCCGATATGCAAATCGGCCAGGTGCAATATTTTAATCATGTGAAAATTCTTTCTGGTCAGTGGGCCGCAAGCATGATACCATAGAGAAGTGCTGAATAGGGTTAGGGGTTAGGGGTTAGGGGTTACGACTGCTGAGTGAAGACAGTGCTGAGTATCCAAAGGCTGAAGGCTGAAAGCTGAAGGCTGTGTAATTTGCAACCGTCACTCGCCACTCGCCACTCGCCACTCGTCACTCGTCACTCGTCACTTGTTATGAAACGTCACCCCGGCCTGGTGCCGCTCTCACACGATCACCGGCAGATGCTGTTTGTGGCCCAGATGCTCAAGCGCGGGCCAACCCGCTACCCCGACGTGCCCACAACGGCGACGGCGAAGGCTGCTTATGCCCGCCGTTTTGCTGCTGCCGCGCTGCTGCCCCACATGGCATTGGAAGAAACACTGCTCTTCCCGCTGGCCAGCGGACTCGCCGCCGAGACCGACACGCTGATGAAAAACCTGATAGAGGAACATCGCCAGCTTGAGGCGTTGCTGGCGGAGCTAGAAACAACAGCGGAGCTGGAAACTACCCTCGATCAGCTTGGTGTGTTGCTTGAACAGCATGTGCGCAGTGAAGAACGCCAGCTCTTTCAGCAATTGCAAGGGCTGCTGCCCGACGCCACGCTCGCCGCGCTCGGCCCCCGCTGGCGCGAAGCCCTGCCGCCGCTCTGCCTGCCGACAGAAGCGTGAAGCGTAAAACGTAAAACGTGAAGCGTGAAGCGTGAAACGTGAAGCGTGAAACGTGAAACGTGAGGCGTGAAGCGTAGTGCGGACTTCAGTCCGCGTCGTGCGTAAAACGTGAAACGTGAAACGTGAGGCGTAGTGCGGACTTCAGTCCGCGTCGTGCGTAAAGCGTGAAACGTGAGGCGTGAGGGTTAATGCGTCAATCCCAAATCCCTAATCGCCAACTGCCAACTGCCACCCTTCGACAAGCTCAGGGCAGGCTACCAACTGCCAACTGCCAACTGCCAACTGCCAACTGCCAACTGCCAACTGCCAACTGCCAACTGCTACCTGCAATCCCTCTATGGCAGCAAAACTACCTGCCAACCGGCAACCGCACCGTAAACGTGCTGCCCTGGTTCAGGGTGCTGGCGACCTCGATGGTGCCGCCGTGCTGCTGCACAATGCTGTAGCTGATGGAAAGGCCCAGGCCGGTGCCTTTGCCCACGGGCCTGGTGGTGAAGAAGGGATCGAAGATGCGGCCCAGTTGCTCGGGCGGAATGCCGCAACCGCTATCGGCTACATGCACCTCAAGCGAGGGGCCGGGGCCGCTGCGGGCGCTGATAGAAAGCGTGCCACCGTTGGGCATCGCCGCGCAGGCGTTCAGCACCAGGTTGGTGAAGACCTGTTGCAGCAGCTCGGGGTTGCCCTGAATAGTCGGCAAGTTGTCTTCGCTCTGCCGTTCCAGGGCCACATTCGCATGGTGCAACTGGTGGTTGAGCAGACTCACGGTGTCGTCCAGCACCTGGTTTAGCGCAACCGTTTTGAACTGCTCGTGGGAAGGGCGCGAGAACTTGAGCAGATGCTCGATGATCACCGCAGCGCGGCTGGTGGCGGCGTAGATACGCCGGGCACATTCGGCATGCAGGGCCGGGTTGTCGGGGTGTTCCAGCAGCAGCTGGGCACTGGTGGAGATGATGCTGAGCGGGTTGCGCACCTCGTGGGCAATCCCGCCCGCCATCACACCCAGCGAGGCCATTTTGGCCGACTGCACCAGCTGGGCTTCCAGGCGCTTCTGCTCAGTCAGGTCGCGGCCCACCGCCACAATCGCGGTCAGCCCGCCGCCGTCGTCGCGCATGGGCGAGCAGTTCCAGGCAATCGGCACATGGCGCTGGCCATCCGCCGTGATCAGCGGCACTTCCACATGTTGAATCGCCTCGTCCTGGGGCGTGCGGGCCAGCACAGCGGCCATCGTTTCCCGCCCATCGGCGGCGCAAAAGTCCAGCAACGGTCGCCCACGCACCTGTTCGGCGCTCAGGCCCGAGGCCCGCTCCGCCGCCCGGTTCCAGGTCACAATCCGGCCCAGCGGGTCGAGCGAGATCACCAGGTCGCTGGCGCAATCTACCACGCTGGCCAGGTGGCGTTCCACGCGGCGCACCTCTTCGCCCAGCTTTTCCCGCTCGGTGATGTCGTCCATCAGCAACATCACGTTATCCACGCCCTGGGGCGATTTAAGCGGCAGCAAACGGTAGTAGTAGATACGGCTAGGCAGGCCCGGGGCGCGGTAGGCCAGTTTGTCGCCATCAAAGGGGCGACCAGTGCGAAACACCGCCCGCACCTTTTCTTCCAGCTGAATATACTTCAGTAGCACCGGCGGAAACACCTCGCCGATTTTGCGCCCCACGGTGGTGCGGTTTTCGCGGCGAGCTTTTTCCAGGAAATTGCGGTTGGCCGACACAATCCGCATGCCTCGGTTGATGACGATGAGCGAACTGGGAATGCTTTCCAGCATGCGGTTGATAAAGCGCTCGCGGCTTTCCAGCTCCTGGTAAAGGTTCGCCGTCTGGATGGTGACGGACTCACGGTCGGCCACCAGGGCTGCAAACCAGAGATCTTGCATGGTGAAGGGCGGGCCATCGCCCTGGCGAGCCAGGTTCAGCACGCCCAGGGTCTGGTTTTCCACCTTCAGTGGCACGCACAGCGCCGAGGTCACCCGTTCCAGCACCATGGCCTCGCGCAGGTGGGCGGGCAGGTCGGGGTCGTCGGGCAGCAGCAGCGGGCGGCGGTGCAGGGCCACCCAGCCGGCAATGCCTTCACCCAGGCGCACCCGCGTTTCTGCTACCACCGCTGCGGGCAGGCCAATGGCAGCCTTGATGCGCAGCACCAGATCTTCGTCGTCCAGCATCATCAGCGAGGCCCGGCTGGCCTGGGTAGCCTGGGCCACCACTTCCAGCAGTTGCTGGTGCAGCTCATCGGCCCGGCGATGGCTCAGGAAAAACTGTTGCCAGCAGTCGAAGAGCGACTCGAGCGTGGGCTGCCAGTTGGTTGGGGGGAGGGGTGGTTGCACGGCGTGACGAGTTGAGTTAGCAGTTAGCAGTTAGCAGTTGGCAGTTGGCACCATACTGCTTTGATACTGCAAACTGCTAACTGAAGACTGCCAACAATCAAATCTGCTGGTTGCAAAAGCATGTGGAGTTGCGCGTTAAGTTGGTAGTTGGCGGTTGGCACCATACTGCTTTGATACTGCAAACTGCCAACTGAAGACTGCCAACTGAAAATTGCCATTAGGAAACTGTCAACTACCAACTGCCAACTGACTCATCCACCGTGGGCGATGCGCAGCACATCTTCGCAGGCGCGGAGGGCGGCGATGCGGGCCCAGCCGAGGGATGCGTTGGCACCAATGGCTAACACCAGCAGCAGGTTTTCCATCTGGGCGATGACAATGCTTTTGTCTACGCCTTCCTGAAAGACGATCTGACCGGGCTGGCGCTGGCCCATGTTGCGGCCAATCTCGGCCAGGGCCATAGAATTGCCCGCCGCCAGCGCCGCTACCATCGTCACATTAATGTCGCGCTCGCGGCTCCAGTGGGTCAGCACCATGCCACTGGTGTCGGCCACAATCGCCGCATGCACATCGGGCGAGAGCACCAGGTCTTTCAGCGCCAGGCGCATCGTTTCCAGTTGCCGGGTAGAATAGTTGCGATTAAGCGTGCCCGTGCCGGAGTTAACCCGCATGGCAATGCCGCTCGCCGGTGGAGCCGGGGCCGCCGGACGGGCCTGGCTTTGCTGGTTCTGGGCAATGCGCTGGGCCAACGGGCCGCTAGCCATACTGGTGGCTGGTTTTTTGAGCGAGGGCAGCGGTTTGGTGCGCGGGCGGGGTTGCCCCGGAGCCTGCGGCAGGTCGCCAATCTGGGGCGGCCTGGTGCGGTTCGGGTCGAGCAGCACATCCACCGCCGAGCGCACCTGTTCGGGCGACAGGGGCTTTTCCAGCGTGCAGGTTATGTTCAGCTGCTGGGCTTCCTGGGGCTGAATATCGGTTGGCGTGATGGTGAAAATGATCACCGGAAACGACAAACCCAACTCGCGCACCCGCCGCACCAGCTCCACGCCATCCATCCCCGGCATACGCAGGTCGGTGAAGAGCAAGTCTACCGGGTAGCGCGACACATGCAACAGCGCCGCCTCCGCGGATGAGACATCATGCACGGTGTAGGGTGAGTCTTCCGTCAGGGCGAATGTTACGAGCCGACGGATATTGTTATCGTCGTCTACAACTAGAATACGCTTCGACATGGGGTACCCACTAGCTCCGACTACAAGATAACGGCACCAGAAACAGCGATATTCCTTTTCTATACCGTAGGACGGTGACAGATGGATACTTGTCACTGCGAAATACACGGTTCTGGTGCCGTGCCGTCGCTACGTCCGTAACGCCAGTTTTAGCTCCTTGAGCTGCCGCTCGTCCACCGGCGAGGGTGCGCCCATCATCAAGTCTTCGGCCCGCTGGGTTTTGGGGAAGGCGATGACATCGCGGATGTTGTCGGTGTCGCTGAGCAGCATCACAATCCGGTCAATGCCGGGGGCCATGCCGCCGTGGGGCGGTGCGCCATATTCAAACGCTTCCAGCATGTGGCCGAAGCGCTGCTGAATCTCTTCCGGCGTGTAGGGCAGCCGGTCGAAGATGCGCTGCTGGATCTCGCGCTGGTAGATGCGAATGGAGCCAGAGGCCAGTTCGTAGCCGTTGGCCACCAGGTCGTAGGCGGCGGCCCGCACATCGGCCAGGTCGTTGCGCATCAGCTTCTCCACGTCAGCAGGGTTCACCATGCAGAACGGGTGGTGCATGGCGTCGTACTGCTGAATTTCGGCATTCCATTCAAACATGGGGAAGTCTACCACCCATGCAAAAATAATCGCATCGGGGTCGGTCAGGTTGAGGCGCTTGCCCATCTCGCGGCGCACCTTGTCGAGCGAGGCGGCCACAACGGCGGGCCGGTCGGCCACGAAGACCAGCAGGTCGCCAGGTTCGGCGGCGGTGGCCTGGTGCAAGGCGGCGATTTGCTCCTCCGTCAGGAATTTAGCGATGGGCGAGCGCAGGTTGCCGTCGGCCTCAAACGCCATCCAGGCCATGCCTTTGGCCCCACCGATGCGGGCGATGTCTTGCAACTCATCGAGCTGTTTGCGCGAATAGCCCGCGCAGCCCGGCAGGCGCATGGCCTGCACTTTGCCGCCTTCGGCAATCGCGCCGGTAAACACGCCAAACTGGGACTCACGCACAATCTCGTTGACCGTCACCAGTTCCAGGCCGTAGCGCAGGTCAGGTTTGTCGGAGCCGTAGCGCTCCATGGCCTCGGCGTAAGTCAGCCGGGGGAAGGGTGACTGAATGCGTTTGTGTGGCGTAACGGTTTGTATGAGGGCGGTCATCAGTCGTTCAACGACATCCAGAATGTCGTTCTGGTCAATAAAGCTCATCTCCAGGTCGAGCTGGGTAAACTCGGGTTGGCGGTCGGCCCGCAGGTCTTCGTCGCGGAAGCAGCGGGCGATCTGGAAATATTTGTCGTAGCCCGCCACCATGAGCAGCTGCTTGAGTTGTTGCGGACTCTGGGGCAGGGCGTAGAACTCGCCGGGGTGCAGGCGGCTGGGCACCAGGTAGTCGCGGGCACCTTCCGGCGTAGACTTCATCATGATCGGGGTTTCAATTTCAAGAAATCCTTCCTGATCGAGGAAGTCGCGCATAAATTTAATAATGCGGTGGCGCAAAATGATCGTCTGCTGCATGTGTTCACGCCGCAGGTCAAGATAGCGGTATTTGAGGCGCAGGCTTTCTTCTTCGCCGCCGTCGGTGGCAATATAAATGGGCGGGGTTTTGGCCGGGTTCAGCACAGAAACGCTGCTGGCGCGCACTTCAATGCCGCCGGTCGCGAGCCTGGGGTTTACTGCATCGTCGGGGCGTTTATTGACCACGCCGCGCACCTGGAGCACATATTCAGAACGGGCCTCGCTGGCGATGGCGTGGGCCTGGGCGTCAGTGGCTGGGTCAACCACCAGTTGGGTCAGGCCGTAGCGGTCGCGCAGGTCAATAAAAATAAGCCCGCCGTGGTCGCGGCGGCGGTGGAGCCAGCCAGCCAGGGTCACTTCCTGTCCGGCGTGTTCGGGGCGCAACTCGCCGCAGGTATGAGAACGGAACATACACTTCCTCTGTATCATCCAAATTTCAGTCTCTCGTGGCATTATAGCATGCAACGATTAATGGATTTTGGATTTTGGATTTTGGATTTTGGATTTGCGATTGACTGGAGAGCACAGCCCGAGGCACGTATTTCGGAGTGCCGAGTGCCTGACGGCTGACCGGGGATCGAGGC
The DNA here is from genome assembly GCA_025454695.1 of Chloroflexaceae bacterium. Lineage (GTDB taxonomy): Bacteria > Chloroflexota > Chloroflexia > Chloroflexales > Chloroflexaceae > JALONX01. The sequence goes on along the minus strand of JALONX010000007.1, from coordinate 4,808 downwards.
CAGACGATTGACCCTTCGACAAGCTCCCTTCGGCTTCGCGGTTCGTGAGCTTGACGAACGGCAGGGCAGGCAGGGCAGGCGGATTGACGATTGACGATTGGCGCAAATAAGCGTGGATGTGCGATCCCTTGGCGAGCTTTGCGCCTTTGCGAGAGCTACTGTTTGCGAGCTTTGCTCCCTTCGGTAAACTCAGGGCAGGCTTTGCGAGAGCTGCTGTATTGACGAGCGGCGAGAAGTGCATGTGGCGCGTGATGGGTGAAGATGGGGTGCATGCAAAGCCCCGCCGACTCACAGATGAGTCGGCGGGGCTTCGTTTCGCCAGGTCACCCTGTCACCCTGTCATCTTGTCACCCTTAGCGCGGGCGGCGGGCGTAGCTGAGGGCGGGGCGGGCCGGGCTGGCCAGCAGGCTGAAGATGATGCCGAGCAGCAGGAACTGCACCATAGCCACACTATTGATCACCATCGCGCTGGTGGTAAACAGGCCAGGAATAAAAAGCGTGATCGCATTGAAGAAGAGCGTCACCGTGGCAATGGCCGTGCTGTCTACCACGCCGCCGTTGAACTGCTGCACCAGCAGCGGCAACCAGACCAGCCCGTATGCCCCCAGCCCAACCAGCGCCCCGACGATGATGTTCTTCTGCATTGCTTTGCTCCTTTGTTGTCTGCGATGTTTGTCTTCACTGAGGCAAGTATAACGACTCACGCTCGTACTAGCAGTGGCCACAGGGTGAAGCCGGGGGTGAAGCGCGGGGTGAAGGGGCGAATATATCGCTTCTGTAACGTTTGCAGCAAGAATACCCTATTCCATTTTTGGGCTAGTTGTGATGTAATATCAACACCGTGCGAGGTGCAGGTAATAGTTGTGTACCTCCGAACGTCTCAAACTTGGAGTCTTGTGCTAAAAACGGTGCCGGTCAGACGGCTATGTTGTGCGTCCCCCTGCGCCAACTGGTAGCTGCATCGCCCTATTCATGCTCAAACGCTACAGGAGTGGCCATGGAATTTTCGACTATCATCTCATTTTTAACATCCACCGGCTCATCGTCCACGGCGATGACCGCCCCGACCGCCAGCAAACCGTTTACCACCGCGTTCCTGCTTACTGGCCTTGGCGCAATGGTTGCCTGGGGGCATACCAACCCGGCGACAGTGCAGCAGGCGGGGGTGTTTGGCTCGTGGCTGCTTGGCATTGAAGGAATGAACTTGCCCCTGTGGATGATTAGCTGGCAGGTGGTACTGGTACTGTTTGTCTTGACACTGGGCGAATGGTTTATGGACGAACATAAAAACTTCGGGCCAATCTACACCGAGGTGCGCAAACCCGCAGTGCTAGGCGCTGGCCTGGTGTTGCAATATGGCCTGGTGCAGGGCCAGGCGGCTGAGATTGTAAACATTATCGCGGGGCTGGTGCCTCCTCATGTGCTGGCCTGGCTGCTTGGGCCGGGCACGGCAATAGCCGCCACCGGGCTAGCCCAGGTCGAGTCCGGCATCAACAATGGCGCACTGGCCTGGCTCGCGACGGTGGTGGCCGTGGTGTGGGCGGTAGTGATGACGGTGGTCACATGGCTGGTGGCGCGCCTACGCCAGGGCGTGGTGGATGTGTTAACCATGCTCGACGGTGACGGGGTGCTGGGGCTCATGCGGGTGTATAGCTTTGCGGAGGGTGGCTTCACCGTGATGCTGATGGTGGTGCTGGCGCTATTGCCGCTAGTGGCCCTCGGCCTCTTCGGGCTGACCCTGCTGAGTCTCTGGCTGATTCGTACCTGGCTGGAGCGACGGGAAGAGCAGACCAAAATTCCCTGCGCCACATGTGCCACGCCCATCTACCCGGCGGCGCTGTTTTGCCCCAACTGCCGCCAGCCCCACGCCCAGCCGCGCCAGGTGGGGCTGTTCGGTCAGTCTAAGGCGGCGCTGGCCACCGACCTGACGAAACACCGGCTGAACCTGACGGGACGCAAACGCTGCCCCAGCTGCGCTAGCCGCCTGAAGGAACGCAACGTGCGCCAGTCTTGCACGACATGTGGCACGGTCACCTTTAACGACATCAGCGAGGCGAATGTCTATCTGCGGGCGCTCGACAAACGTCTGGTGAAAACGCTGCTGGTGTGCGGCGGGCTGGGGTTGGTGCCTATCGTTGGGCTGGTGCCGGGCATCGTCTACTACCGCCTGAGTTTAATCGCCAGTTTGCAGTCCTACATTCCCAGTGGCATTGGCTGCCTGGCAAGCTGGGGTGTGCGGATTGTGTCGCTGTTTCTGATTGTGTTGCAGGCCTTCGGCCTCGGGTTCCTTTCGCTGCCTGCCATGTGCCTGCTGAACTACACCGTCTACCGACGGGTGTTGCGCGCACAGATGCTGCGCCATGTGCCGCAGGCCGCGCCCGCTGGTGTTACCGTGGCTTTATAGGCAAAACGTGTGCATCTTTGTTGTGGACTCACGGGTATGTAGATACGCTTGAGGGGAGCTTGGGAGAACCGCAGCGTCTCCAAGCCTCCCCTTTTTTGATCTAGCTCCTCACCTCTGCCAGCAACTCTTCGGCGGTGAGACGCTGACCGGCATCCCAGGCCCGCTGCCAGGAACTGGGGGCGAGATGCTGGCGGGTAGTTGCCAGCGTCTGCTCGCAGACCGAGTCGCACATGGGGTAGGGGCGCAGCTGGTAAGCGGTGCGCTGGGCCGCCGCCGCACCCAGCAATCGCACCGCCGCTTCAGCCTGGCCCTCCGCCAGAACCACCGCCGCCAACCCCAGCGTCGCGTGGGTAATCGTTTCGATGTTCCCCGGTAGCGCGGACAAGTGCAGTTGCTCACGAAACAAGACAGCGGCCTCGCTGTAGCGGTGGTGGTGCAGGTGCAAAAAGCCCCAATCGCGCAAAACTTTGAGGATGGCGTAGACCAGCCACATGTCGCGGTAGCTGGCCAGGCTTTCGCTGTAGTAGCGCTCGGTTTCTCCAGCATCGCCCCGTGCGAAGGCGCATAGTCCTAGCACATGGAGCGACTCGGCGCTGGCCTCCTGGTGATTGAAGCGGCGGGCTTCTGCCAGCCCCTCAGCGGCAATCGCCCTGGCTCGCCCTTCATCGCCCAGAAACCAGACCGTTTTGGCCAGGCGCGGCAGGTAGGCCACGGCCCGCTCGTGGTTGTGGTGCTGCCGTTCCAGGGCCAGCGCCTGGAGGAAGTGCTGCTCACACTCGGCGTAGCGTCCCTCCGTCATGCGCTGCAGGCCGATACAGTTGTGGGTGTAACCGAGCCATTCGCCAGCACCCTCCCGCTGCAAAATGGCCAGGCTCTCGCTGTGGAGCGCGTCGGAAAGGGCCAGTCGTCCAGGGAAGCGGTTCAGAATGCCCAGAAAGTTGAGCAGCCGGGCCACGGCAATCTGATCGCCTAGCCTGCGGTAGAGGGCCAGGCTGCGTTCGGCCAACTCGTAACAACCCCGGTCGGACTGCTGAGAGGCCAGAAAGGCCGCCGTGTAGGCTGCCCGCGCTTGCACCAGCGGTGGCAGAGCTTCCGGGCCATCGAGTTCGGTTAGCAGCGGTTCCAACCACTGGCGGCCCTCGGTATACAACCCCCGCGCCCGCCAGTAGGTGAGCAGGGCAGCGCCGATACGGGCCGCGCTCACCCCACCATCAACCTCTAGCGACCAGCGCATGGCGGCGCGCAGGTTGTTCAGGTCGGCGTCGAGCCGGGCTAGCCACTGGGCGAACTGGGGGCCACGTAGTTCCGGCTCGGCCCGTTCGGCCATGTCAACAAAATAGGCCATGTGGCGCTGCCGTACCGCCGCCAGTTCTCCCGCCTCATGCAGCCGTTCGAGGGCAAACTCGCGCAAGGTTTCCAGCAGGGTAAAGCGGGCCTCGCCTGCGGCTGGTTCGGCGCTTTGCAGCAAGCTGCGCGAGTGGAGATTGGCGATGAGCGATTGAAGATTGACGTGTACATCGCCACCAACCACTAATCTCCACTGACTAATCGCTGCAATCGCCAACTCCGTGAAGCCGCCAACGAAGACGCCCAGGCAGGCGAAGAGCTGCTGTTCATGCGTGGGGAGCAGGCTGTAGCTCCAGGCAAGGGCCTGGCGCAGCGTCTGCTGGCGAGCGGGCAGGTCGCGGGGCCCGTCGGTGAGCAAGGGCAGCCGCTGGCCAAGCTGGGCCAGCAGGGCCGCGGGCGAGCCTTCGGCGCAGCGGGCGGCGGCCAACTCAAGCGCCAGGGGCAGGCCATCGAGCCGGGCGCAAATCTGGGCCACCGTCGCAGCATTGCTTGCTTCCAGCTCAAATTCGGGGTGCAGCGCCTGCACCCGGTCGCAAAAGAGTTGCACTGCCGGGCTGGCGGCAATCGCTGGCAGCATTTCCGAGGTTGGTGGCAGGGCCAGCGGGGCAACCTGCATCAGCCGTTCAGCCCGTAGGCGCAGGGGAGCCTGGCTGGTGACCAGGACTTTCAGCTGTGGGCAGGCCGCCAACAGATCGGCCACTAGCTCGGCAATGGCCAGGTGTTCGCAATTATCCAGCAGCAACAGGGCGCGGCGCTGGTAGAGATGATTTTTCAGTTGCTCCACCAAGGGCGAACCGGCCCGCTCGGTCAACTCCAGGGTACGAGCAATGGCGGACGGCACCTGCGCGGGCTGGCTCAGTGGGGCCAGCGGCACATAGAACACGGCCTCATCAAAGGCGGGCAGCAGGGTGGTAGCCGCTTGTTGGGCCAGGCGGGTTTTGCCCACACCAGGCGGGCCAACCAGCGTCAGCAGGCGGGTGGCTGGGGCCAGCAGCAGGCGCTCCACGGCGGCAACCTCGGCATTTCGCCCAATGAGCGGGTTGGGCGGGGCGGGCAC
>JALONX010000270.1 GCA_025454695.1 Chloroflexaceae bacterium | reverse complement strand
GCCGGGCGCACCTTCGACATCTTCGGTCAGCCCCTGCTGATTACTACTGGCATCGCCTTTCTGCTGCTGATTGCCGTGACCGGCAAATCGGCCCAGGTGCCGCTCTTCGTCTGGCTGCCCGATGCGATGGCTGGCCCTACGCCCGTGTCGGCCCTGATTCACGCCGCCACGATGGTGACGGCAGGGGTCTACCTGATGGCCCGCACCCATGTCATTTTCGAGCAGGCTCCAGCGGTGCAGAACTGGGTGATTTTTGTGGGCACCTTCACCGCCCTGCTGGCGGCAACGGCGGCCCTGGCCCAGTGGGACATCAAGCGCGTGCTAGCCTATTCCACCGTTTCGCAGCTGGGTTTTATGGTGGCCGCCTGCGGCATGGGCATCTATGTCGCCGCCATTTTCCACCTGCTCACCCACGGCGTCTTTAAGGCCCTGCTGTTCCTCGGCAGCGGCTCGGTGATCCACGGCACCCACGACACCCAGGACATGCGCAAAATGGGCGGGCTGCGCAGCAAAATGCCCACCACCTACTGGACATACCTGGTGGGTGCAGTTGGCTTGACAGGTGTGCTACCCATCGCTGGCTTCTGGAGCAAAGACGAGATTATCGCCCACGCATGGACAAGCGGTAACCTGGCTGTATTTTTTGGGTTGTTTATCACCTCGCTGTTTACCGCCTTCTACATGGCGCGGCAGATTGCGCTGGTGTTTGATGGCCAGCAACGCGACAAGGGCTACCAGGCCCACGAAAGCGGCCAGGTGATGCGTGGGCCGCTAGTGGCGCTGGCGGTGGGCACGGTGCTGGTGGGCTTCATCAACCTGCCGGGCGAGTGGGGCCTGGGCCACTTGCTGGGCAGCTGGCTCAAGCCCGTGCTGAACGAGGCCGCGCCGGAGTTTGGTGCCGCCCAGATCTCGCTGATGCTGCTGACCACGCTGGCCTCAGCGGGGGTGGCCTACGGGGGCTGGCGCTACTACGTGCGGCAGTCGCCCAGAATCAAGGTCGGCGGCAACGACCCGATCTATCGGGCAACCGGCGACATTTGGGACGGGCTGGCCGAGGCCTGGTATTTCGACCGCTTCTACGAAAAGCTGGCGGTAGTGCCGGGCTTTAAAGCCCTGGCCCGTTTTCTGGCCCAGGTCTTCGATCCGCAGGGCGTTGATGGCCTGGTGCGGGGCGTGGGGCGGCTGCTGGGGCTAGCCTCCGGTGGCCTGCGCACCCTGCAAACCGGCCTGCTTCGCTCCTACGCCCTGTTCTTCCTCGTCGGCGTCGTGCTCATGGTGGGCTACTTTGTGATGGTGCGGTGAACGCAAAAGATTAACCGCGAAGGGCGCGAAGAACGCGAAGGATTTTTGTGTTCCCCTGAGCGTAACGTGACTACTCACTATGGCTCCGGTCTCCGGTCTTCGGTCTCCGGTCACTAGCAACTCTTTATGACTAGTTTTCCACTTCTCTCAATCGTACTCTGGCTACCGGCCCTGGGTGCGCTGCTGTTGCTGCTGCTGCCCCGCAACCGTGATGCGTTGTATCGCCAGGTGGGGCTGATGTTTACGGTGGCGACCTTTGTGGTCTCACTCGGGCTGCTGGTCTCGTTTTCCACCCCTGCCGGGGCAGCGGCAAGTGCGGCGGCCCCGCCCACCATGCGCCTGCTGGAACAGCTGCCCTGGATTCCGGCCTGGGGCGTGGGCTACAGCATCGGGCTGGATGGCGTGAGTCTCTGGCTGGTGCTGCTCACCACGCTGCTTACGCCGATTGCAGCCTGGGCCAGTTGGAACAGCATCACCACCCAGGTGCGCTACTTCCAGGTGTTGCTGCTGCTGCTGGAAACGGCCTTGATTGGCGTTTTCGTCTCGGTTGATCTGTTCCTGTTCTACATTTTCTGGGAGTTTACCCTCATCCCCATGGCGCTGATGATCGGCATCTGGGGTGGGGCCAACCGCATGGCGGCGGCGATGAAGTTTTTCCTCTACACCTTCGCTGCCTCGCTGCTGATGCTGCTCTCAATCATCGGCGTGTATGCCCTGCACCGTAGTGCCATTGGCGCGACGCAGCCTGGCTTTGGCGGGACGTTTGACCTGCTGCGGATTGTGGCCGACCTGCGCAGCGGTGCGTTTGCGCTGGATGGCAACCTGGCCCGGCTGCTGTTTGGTGGTTTCCTGGCCGCCTTCGCCGTGAAAGCGCCGATCTGGCCCTTCCACAGCTGGCTGCCCGACGCCTACAGCGAAGCCCCCACGCCGGTAGTCATCCTGCTTTCGGCGGTGATGTCGAAGCTGGGCACCTATGGCCTGGTGCGCTTCAATCTCACACTGTTTCCCGAGGCAGCGGGCTGGGCTGCGCCAGCGGTAGCGGTGCTGGCCGTGATCGGCATTCTTTATGGTGCGATGGTGGCCTACGCCCAGAGCGACATGAAGCGGCTGGTGGCCTATTCCTCGCTGAGCCACATGGGCTTTGTGGTGCTGGGTATTTTTGCCCTCAATGGCCTGGGGGTCAGTGGGGCCGTCTTGCAGATGGTGAACCACGGACTCACCACCGCTGCCCTGTTTTTGATTGTGGGCATGCTGGAAAGCCGCCGGGGTAGCCGTGATCTGGCTGCTTTTGGTGGGCTGTGGCAGGCAACGCCGGTGCTGGGCGGGCTGACCTTGCTGGTGGTGCTGTCGTCGGCGGGGCTGCCGGGCCTCAACGGCTTCGTGGGCGAGTTCACCATCATGCAGGGAGCCTACAGTTCGCCCACACTGGGCTGGCCGTTTCTGGCCTTTGCGGTGCTGGGCGTGGTGCTGGCGGTGGTCTACCTGCTGCGTATGTTTCGCAGCGCCTTTATGGGCGACACTTTGGCAGAAACCGCTAGCCTGCGCGACCTGAATCGGCAAGAGTTGGCCGTGCTGGTGCTGCTGTGCCTGCCCATGGTGGCGATTGGCCTCTTCCCCAACCTGCTGCTTGTTTCGGTGGAGGAAGGCGTGGCTGGCGTGATGCGTGGAATTTTAGTGGCCGTCGCGTCGCGGTAGGCAGAAAAGCTCTCGCAAAGGCGCAAAGCTCGCAAAAACTCGACAGATAGATGGTGATGAGCATTGCCTTTGTGCCTTTGTGCCTTTGTGTGAGACCAACGAAATACAAACCGTTGTGGTGTACATAATGGTTGTCTCTTAATGAAATTCCAGGACTCCTTTGCGGCTTTGCGGCTTTGCGAGAGCTAAATTATGGAACAAATTCAAATTCCCCCCGTTGACCTCGCCGTTGTAGCCCCGCTGATAACGGTGGTGGGCTGGGCGATTGTGTTGCTGCTGGTTGATGTCTTTTTTGTGCCAGCGGGACAGAAGCGCATCACCGGCTACCTGGGCATTGCCGGACTCGTGATGGCAGGCGCGGTGGCCGCTCCGCTCTGGGGCAGCGACAGTAGCACCTTTGGTGGCATGCTGGTGCTGGATAACTTTGCGCTGGCCTTGACCTGGATTTTCCTGCTCATTGGCGCAATCAGCATGGTGATCGCTCTGGATTACCTGCCCCGCCAGGGCATTGAGCAGGGCGAGTTCTACCCGCTGATTATGTTTGCCGTCAGCGCGATGATGCTGCTGGGCCAGAGCGCCAACCTGATTGTGATGTTTTTGGGCATTGAGTTGCTCTCGATCACACTCTACATTCTCACCGGCTTTGCCTACCCGCGCCTCAGTTCGGAAGAGGCGGCGATGAAATATCTGTTGCTGGGGGCCTTTGCGGCGGGCTTTTTCGTCTATGGCATTGCCCTGATCTACGGCCAGACCGGCACGGTGCAGCTCTTCAGCACCGCACCGGGCCAGGAGAGCCTGGCCGAGTACCTTGGTCGGCAGACCTTTGCCGCAGTAGACCTGACGCTGCTGCTGGTGGGCAGTGGCCTGGTGCTAGTGGCCTTTGGCTTCAAGGTGGCGCTGGTGCCCTTCCACATGTGGACACCCGATGTCTACGAAGGTGCGCCCACGCCGGTCACGGCGTTTATGTCGGTGGGCACCAAGGGGGCAGCCCTGGCAGCGCTGCTGCGGCTGCTCGATATGGCGCTGCCCTCGTTGCAGCCAATCTGGTTGCCGGTGCTGGCCACGCTGGCAGCGGTGACGATGCTGCTGGGCAACCTGGGGGCGATTGCCCAGAGCAATGTGAAGCGCATGCTGGCCTACAGCAGCATTGGCCATGCGGGCTACCTGCTGCTGGGGGTGATGACGGTGAGCGAGCGGGGCGTGCAAGGCTTTTTGTTCTACCTGCTGGCTTACAGCCTGACCAACCTCGGCGCATTTGCGGTGCTGATTGCCCTGGAACAGCGGGGCGAGGCGGCCTGGAGCCTGGACGACTTCGCCGGGCTGTGGCAGCGGCAGCCCTTTCTAGCCCTGGCGATGGCGGTGTTTATGCTCTCGCTGGCGGGCGTGCCACCGACGGCGGGCTTTGTGGGCAAGTTCTATGTCTTTATGGCGGCCTGGGAAGGTGGCCTGGGCTGGCTTGCCCTTGTCGGCATGCTCACCAGTGCGATTGCAGCTTTCTTCTACCTGCGGGTGATTGCCCGCATGTTTATGCAGGAGCCGGTGCGCGACGTGCAGCCCCAACTTTTCCGCGGACTCACCTTGGGCATTAGCATCGCGGCAGCAGGCACGCTCATCTTCGGCATCCTGCCCACGCTGCTTATCAACGTGGTGCAGCAAACGGCGTTGGCCGTGGGGCGGTGAGGGGGAGAGTAGCGATTGGGGATTGAAGAGTCGCGATTGGAGATTGGAGATTGGGATTAACGTTGCGTTTTGCATTGCTACATCAACGCTATACACCGCAGACAGTGGAGCGACGCCCCGGCGGGGCGTCGCTCCACTGTTTTTCGTAGAGGGCAATGACAGAGCAATACATGCCATTGTCAGATTTTTGCCTCAGATAAGGTTTACATCAGCTTTACCATGTGCGGCAAGCGTAGTGCGGACGTTAGTCCGCGTCTTGCCCTACATGCAGACTAACGTCCGCACTACACATTGTCACGTACTGGATGTTCATTATTCCTCCGCCAGCGCCAGCTTGTAGACCAGCACCTCGTGAGCGACGTGGAAACCTGCTGCCTGGTACGACGCCATGGCTTCGCTGTTCTCCCGGTCGGCTTCGACAACGATGCGCCGTGCGCCTAGCTCTTGCATGTGGCGGATAGCTTCCGTCAGCAGCTGGCGGCTGAGGCGCTGACCACGCTGGCTCTCGCGCACGCCCAACGGCTCGATCTGCCCGACGACTTCGCCGCTGGCCAGGTGCTGCAGCCAGCCCACGCAGAAGCCCTGGAGTTCACCGTCTTCGGAGGCAAGCACAAGGTCGAGGACATTGTTGTAGCCGGGCATACGGGTTGAGCGTGTACGCCAGTCAGCGGTCATATTCTCGCTGTCGAAGACCTCGCGGTGCATGGCAACATACTGCTGAATTTCGCTCGCCGGGTTCAGGCTGCGGATCGTCAACCCTTCCGGCAAACTCACCGGCTCCAGCTTACTCGCATCTCCATGTTCAAACAGCACCTTTGACCATGAGTCTTCGCCTACGTCAGAAATATCTACAAAGCCAGCGGCTTCCAGTTCGCGGCGCTGCTGTCGGCGTGCGGCATCAATCGAGAGAAACCACATGGGTCTGCCTTCGCCCCTGGCCAGTAGTTCAGTAGCTCTGGCCTTGGCCCAGGCGAGCATCTCCTGGTATAAACCCGCTGGCGCATGCTTGCCAACAATACAATCAATGGCCCAGAATGGCGTTTGCAACACGACCCAGCCCACCATGTTTGAAGCGCTATCCAACCAGACCTGGCTGTTTGCCGGGTTGGCTGCGCCCCACGAGGCGAAGCGGAAGGGCCAGTCGGCCACATGCGGAATGTTGAGGCCAGAACCGTCTGCCAGTGCCAGGGCAGCTGTCAGGTCGTCGGCAAGGTCAAACGGGCGTTGAGTAGTGGGCATTGTCCTGCTTTTGAGCGGTAGGTTTGGCGGATTGCAAACCGTCGCCGCGTAACTCGTGTGATGGAGTAGTCTTGATTGATGCTACACGTCTACTACGATAACACACATGTCAAGCAACGCCGAATTGTTTCACTCTCCCCATTTCCTCATCTACACCAGGTAACATGCCACAGGCGAAGCGTGTATAATACCCCGGTGTGCGTGTTACATGCGCGGTGCTGCCGCGCCTGGCGATAGTGAATAAGGAGTGATAACGTGGCAATCAACCGGGGTGCGCCCGGCGAGTTCGACGAGCGCGCGAACCCTCAGACTCAATCGGGCGAAGGCCCTGACCGACCTGATCTGATCAATCCTGACGATGAAACCAGATCTGCCTATGGCGGTATCATCCGCCGCGAGGATGTAGAGCGGGCGAGCATGCCTAAGCTCGACGACGACCTGCGCGACGGTGATGCCCGCGACGACCTGGTGGACGACGATAGCGAGGTCGAAGCCGATGCCGACGATGCCCGCGATGACGGTGACGAACGCCGCCGCCCGCCGCTGGCCTTGCTGATCGGTGGAGCGCTACTAGTGATCATTCTTGCCGTGGGCGCTGGGGTCTATTTCACCCGCCCCACCACCGCTGATCTCAACCAGGTGGTGGCAAAAGTGGGCGACACCAATATCACCAGGGGTGAATTTGAGCGCATGTACAGCCAGGTTTTCGATCCCCAGGAGTCGATGAATCGGCTGATTCAGATTGAACTGGTAGTACAGGCTGCTAAGCAAGAAGGCGTCACGATTGATCAGGCGCAAGTTGACGACCAGATTAACGAGTTTCGTTCCCAGGTGGGCGGCGACGAGGCCCAGTTCCTTGAGGCGCTGAAGCAGTTTAACCTGGGCAGTGAGGCCGAGATGCGGCGGCTGCTGGAAAACCAGCAATATATTGACGCGATGATCCTCAAACACACCACGGTGGAGCAGGCCAAGTCGTCGCACATTCTGCTCCAGGCCCAGACGCCGGAGGACGTGGAGAAGCGCAAGGGCGAAGCCGAAACCCTGCTGGCCCAGGTGCAGAATGGCGGCGATTTTGCGGCCCTGGCCAGAGAAAAGTCCGATGATCCCGGCTCGAAGGAGAAGGGCGGCGACCTTGGTTGGGCACCACGCGGTGCCTTTGTGCCGCCGTTCGACAAGGCTATTTTTGAGGAGATGAAGCCGGGCGAGATCAAGCTGGTGCAGAGCGATTTTGGTTGGCACATCATCCGCCTGGATGAAGCCGCCCAGACCCGCGGCCTGGATAGCCAGCAGTTCCTGCAGGTGGCCTCGGTGCAAGAGGCCTTTGCCCAGACCTTTATGCCCTGGGTTGAGGGCCTACGCACCGCTGCCGACAGCGAACAGCGCGTGCAAATCCTGGTGGAGCCGACCGCCCTGGTGCCTACGCCAGCACCGCAGCCAACTGGTGGGGCGCTGCCGCCCGCCGCGCCCCCGGCAAACGAGCCGCCCGCTGCGCCTGCGCCACAGCCGACACCCTGACATGTGAACGATGAACGATGAGCGAAGAACGACGAGTCTGCAC
>JALONX010000269.1 GCA_025454695.1 Chloroflexaceae bacterium | reverse complement strand
CTTCCCGTTCGGCGGTGGTCAGCAGGGTAGGTTTGCGGGCCTCATAGCCATCAGTAAAGATGACGACCCGTGGCTGCCACGCGGCCAGCAGCGGCGTGCCCAGCGGTCGCTGCCAGGGGTAAGCCAGGGCTGTAACTGGGCCAGCACCCGCCAGCAGCACCTCGTCCGTCTCATCATCGCCCGCCGGGTGGAGCATCAGGCTGGCCGCGCCATAGTCGAGCCGCAGTGCCAGGGAAGCACCGCCACTGTTTGGCAGCACCGTTAGCGTTGCGCCACCCAGGCTGAGCTGGTCGCCCGGTTGAGCCACGCGCACGGGGCTGCCGCCTATCTGGGCCAGCCGCCGCCACTCGGCTTGCATGTCGGCCAGTGGCCCTGGCCGGGCTGCTGGTTGCAGCAGTGGTGCAGGCACCAGGGCCAGCTGCGCATGGTAGCGAGCCAGGGCGGCCACCTGTCCTGGCAGGCGCTTTCCATCGGCCCGCGTCAGCACCACTGCCTCCAGGCTGCGCTGCCAGAAGGGCACATGTCGCCCGAGCTGTTGGGCCAGCAGCGTCGGGTCAGAACCGCCGTCAATCAGCACAAAGCCGCCCCGTGGCGTCTGGATCAACACGGCGTCGCCGGGGGTTGCCAGAAACAAGACGCGCAGCCGCCCGTCGGGCCGGGAAAACCAGGCTGCCCCCGCCAGCAGGGCCAGCAGCAGCGCCAGGGGCAGCAGCACACGAACAGGATTGAAGCGGGGCGAATCGGCTGGTTGCATGAGCAGTTAGCAGGTGACAGTTGGCAGCCTGCCCTGAGGCTCCCCGGCTCCTGAGCCTGCCGAAGGGGAGTTTATCGAAGGGCTTGTCGTAGGGTGGGCAGTTGGCAGTTGGCAGAAAAGACCCCTGCGTTCCATAATCTGCAATCTGCAATCTCCAATTTGCAATCTATACCGCCCGTGCCAGCCGAAAAATACGCCTGAGCCTACAACTGGGCGATCAGCTCAATCTCCACGCGGGCACCACGGGGCAACCCGGCGACCTGAATGGTGGAACGGGCCGGTGGGTTCTCGGGGAAGAACTCGGCATACACGGCGTTCATCGCCGCAAAGTCGTTCATGTCAACCAGAAAGACCGTCGTTTTGACGACCTTACTAAAGGAGCTGCCACCAGCCTCCACCACCGCCTTAAGGTTGTTCAACACGCGGCGGGTCAGTTCACCAATGTCGCCTTCGGCCATCACACCGCTTTCCGGCTCCAGCGGCGTCTGCCCCGAGCAGAAGAGAAATTGTTCGGTTTTAATGGCCTGGGAATAGGGGCCAATCGCTTTGGGGGCACCAGCTGTATGCACAATCTCGCGGGTCATCTCTTGCTCCTCAATTCCGTTCCGGCGGCCCTGCGCCACCAGATGGGCCATTATACCGCGTAATGCGACCTCTTAACTCACCGCCGAGGGTGCAAAGCTCGCAATGAATAATGTATGTGTGCGCGGCGTCCCCTTCGATTCCTCAGGGCAGGCGCGACGTGTGCGGCGGTGAATAATGCAAAATTGAGGTTGACAAATGTTCGTAGTGCATGCTAAAGTAATTGTTGAAAGAGTAGTTATTTCAACCGAGTGTACATGATGTTTTACCAGGAACGCACAATAGATAAACCGGCGACTCACTGGCTATGCCGGTGTAGCGCCATGCTTGTGCGCGCCCGCTACGCGCAGCTCAGCGCGAGGAGCGGCGACTACTGGCAAACGCAACTCATGCGCTCTATCCACGCTATCTCGTCGGCAAGCTCCGGGTCAGTCATAGTTCGCTAAGGGATCATAACCCCTTAGCGAGAGCCATTGTTGAACTGCAACAGGTTCTTGAAGGGGGTGGTCGCCTTGGGACAACGAGTACTGGTTCTTAATGCGAGCTACGAGCCACTGCAACTGATCTCCGTTCGGCGTGCTGTAATTCTTCTGCTTCAGGACAAAGCTGAATTGATTGAAGCCGCCCAGCAGCGGCTGCGGGCCATGGGCTTTGCCCTTGATGTGCCACTGGTCATCCGGCTGGTGCGCTACATCAGAATCCCGCGTCAACTCAAACTCCCCTGTTCGCGGCGGGGCGTCTTCGCCCGCGACCGTGAAACGTGCCAATATTGTGGCTGCCAGCCAGGCCGCGCTCACCTGACGATGGATCACGTCGTACCCCGTTCGCAGGGTGGCGGCACCAGTTGGGAAAACGTGGTCACGGCTTGCCGCGATTGTAACCACCGCAAGGGTGGGCGCACGCCCGACGAGGCGAACATGGAGCTGCTGACGAAGCCGCGCCAGCCTCAGTATGTGGCGTTTGCCCTGCTCGGCGAACTCGAGCGCCACGATGTCTGGCGCAAGTATGCCTTCAGCTAGGCGGCGGCTGGGTGATTTTGGCGAAGCAGCAGCGGTGGCCCACATGCAAAAGCAGGGCTACCGTCTGCTGGTGCGCAACTGGCGTTGCCCCCTTGGCGAGATAGACCTGGTCGCTCAACAGGACGATCAGGTCGTTTTTGTTGAAGTGCGCACCCGGCGCGGTAGCAACGCCGTCGCGCCCGAAGAAAGCGTCACCCCAACCAAGCAGCAGCGACTCATCGCTCTGGCCTATGCCTACCTGGAAGCCCACGAATTGCCGGACTCAACCCCCTGGCGCATTGACGTAATCGCCGTCATCATCGGTTCCAACGGGCACATTGCCCGCCTTACGCACCTGCCCACAGCGGTAGAGGAGTGAAACGTGAAACGTAATGCGTAATGCGTAAACGCAAGCCTATGCGTAAAACATCTGGCCTCTCCGCACTCTCCGTGTCCTCCGCGGTGAATTTGGCTGCGCCTATTTGGTGAGTGCCGCCCGCAGCCGTTGGATATTTTCGGCTACGCTGGCCTCGCGGTTAAAGACCGACGAGCCTGCCACCAGCACCGTCGCTCCGGCCCCAACCACCTCGGCCACATTCTCGGCTTTGATACCGCCATCAACTTCAAGCTCAGCCTGTGAGCCGCGTGAGTCCAACATGTGCCGCAGCCGACGGATTTTGGCTGTGCTGCTGGGGATGTAGTGCTGCCCGCCAAAGCCAGGGTTAACTGACATGATCAGCACCAGGTCTACGTCTGGCAGAATCTCCTCCAGTGTCATCAGAGATGTGGCCGGGTTGAGCGTCACACCTGCCTTGCAGCCCAGTTCCTTAATCGCCTGAATGGTGCGGTGGAGGTGGGGGCAAGCTTCTACATGAACGGTGATGCGGTCAGCTCCGGCGCGGGCAAAATCGGCCAGATAACGATCCGGCTTGGTGATCATCAGGTGAACATCCAGCGGCAGGCTGGTGACGGGGCGCAGGGCGCGAACGATGAGCGGGCCAATGCTGATGTTGGGCACGAAATGGCCGTCCATCACATCAACGTGAATCCAGTCGGCCCCGGCGGCCTCGGCCTCGCGCACCTGTTCACCCAGGCGGGCGAAATCGGCGGATAGGATGGAAGGGGCAATTTTTATCATGTGTTTTGTTTGCCACAAGCCAGGCTTTGCCACAGAGCGCACCGAGAACACAGAGAAGACGTAATTGATTTATGAGAATTTTTCTGAAAAGGTCATTTGTAGAGCTCGCGCAAAGCCGCAAAGACGCGAAGTTCGAGCGGAAGCAGATGCATGTATCATCGCAAATCCGTAATTTATCATCAACCAGACTACATACTGCTAAAGAATCTTTGTGTCCTCGGTGCGCTCTGTGGCTATGCGTCAGGGCACGGGAACAAGTTGGATTTCAAACAGCTTCGGCCAGAGCTTGCCGGTAACGAAGATACGCCCCGTGGCCTGGTCATAGGCGATGCCGTTGAGCACGTCGGCACCGGCCCGCTCGGCTTCCGGCAGCAGCCCCGCAAGGTCAATCCAGGCCGTCACCCGCCCGGTCGCCGGGTCAATCCGGGCGATGCGGTCGGTCTGCCAGATGTTTGCATAGACTGCGCCATCAATCCACTCCAGTTCGTTCAGCTGAGTGACGGGGCCGTTTTCGTCGCGCACCTCAACCCGGCCCATCTCGGTCTGAGTTTCGAGGTTCCAGAAGCGTAGCGTGGCAGTGCCGTCGCTCATAATCAGCCGCTGGCCGTCGTAGGTGATGCCCCAACCCTCGTGGTTATAGGTAAAGGTGCGCAACAATTCAAACGTGTCCCGGTTGTAGATATAGCCCACCTGTGATTGCCATGTAAGTTGAAAGATGCGGTCGTCAACTACCACAATGCCTTCGCCAAACACATCGGCGGGCAGATCGCGCTTTTGTAAGACTTTTCCTGTCGCCAACTCAACTTTGCGTAATGTGGATTGACCGACGAGACCCGTGCCCTCGTAAAGTACGCCATTGACATACACCAGGCCCTGGGTGAAGGCGGCCCGGTCGTGGGGGTAGGTATTGATCACGCGGTAGCCGAAGCGGGCGGGTGTGCCCGGCCCGGGCGTTGCTGGGATGGGCGTTGCCGGAACGGGAGTTGTTGGAACAGGCGTGGCTGCTGTGGGTGTGCCGCCATTGGCGACAAGCGGCAGAGTCACGATGTAGCTGCCTGCGGTAGCGGTAGCCTCGGCGGCGCTGATCAGCGGGAGACTCACGCTGTTGGCCGTGGTGGAGGTGGGTTGTCCACTGACCAGAGGCAGGTTCACGCTGTTGGCCGTGGCGGTGAGGGCTGGCCCACTGACCAGGGGCAGGTTCACGCTGTTTGTGGTTGGTGTGGCCGGCTGTCCACTGACCAGGGGCAGGTTCACGCTGTTTGTGGTTGGTGTGGCCGGCTGCCCACTGACCAGGGGCAGGTTCACGTTGTTGGCGGCAGGCGTTGGGTCAGGCGGGGGGCCAGGGCTACATGCTGTGAGCAGGAGCAGCAGCGCGAGCAGAAGTGCAGCCAGGCGTTGCTGTATGTTCATCGTTGCCTCCGTAGTATGCATAGTGTGTACCCATACAATACCACGTTTGGTGCGCATGTGCCCAAGGGCATGCAAGCGGAAAATAGGACGAGAATCGAAAACGGGAAGGGTGAGCTTGCTGGCTCACGCTTCCCGTTATTGCTGTCCGCGTAGGTTTGTTTGCAAACCTGGCGCTTCTTTATGAACCCACGGCCTTGCTGGCAGGAATGGCCGCAAACTCCTTGTCGAGACCTTTATCTAATGCATAGCGAAACAGATCACGCTGAGTGCGCAAACCGAGCTTCCGCATGATATTAATGCGGTGCGTTTCCGCCGTGCGGGTGCTAATCACCAGTTTATCGGCAATCTGGCGGGCAGTGAGTCCCTTCAGCACCAGGTGAAACACTTCCTGCTCGCGCAGGGTAAGCTGAAAATAGGGGTCATTCGCCGTCTGTTGGGCCTGTTTAATCAAAGCTTGAATAGCGTATTCCTGCAGCGGCGGGCTGAGGTAACGCTGGCCCTTCATCACACTGCGCAACGCCAGCAAAATTTCACAAACGGGGCTTTCTTTCAGCACGACGCCAGCAGCCCCAAGTTTTAGCGCACGGGTTACAATCACTTGCCCTGGATCCCCGGTGTAGAAGACAATGCGGGTCTTGGGGCTAGCCTTCTGAAAGGTCTCCATCACATCCAGCAACACCATGGGCATTTCAATCAGCAGCACATGGGGCTTAAGCCGCGCCACCATGGAAACGGCTTCGCCGTCGGGGGTTGTTTCACCCACTACTTCATAGGTGCGTTGCGGCTCAATGGGAGGATGTGTTTCTAACACCCGGCGCAAGCCCTGACGAACCACGGGGGTGCGCTCAGCAAGAACCACCGTCACATGCTCCACATGTGGTGCAGAGGTGGGTTCAAGAAGAAACAGCTCTTCATGTTGTACCCCCATCACCTCTTCCTCCTCAGTATTTGCATAAACGATTTGTGGCCCATGCTCACGCTGGGTTTCCATCAATCACATCAGCCAGATTCTTCAGCATCTCATCCACATTTTGCGAACACGAGCAGATCGTCTGTAAAGTTGCCCGATCCTGGGCATCGAGATGCACAGGATAATGGGGATGGGCGGTTGCTGTTACCAGGGGTTCGCGCAACAGCCGCCGTGCAAAGGTCGCATCGGCAGTCATAAGGAGCATGAGATGAGTGAGCGCTGGGCGAGTACTCAACCCTGGGCGAGGCATATAGTCGCGCTCACGCCCGTGGCGCAATGGTACGACGGTCATGCGATACCTCGAGTGGCTTGCTGCGAATAATCCACCAGACCAGCCCGAGCAGCAGCAAGAAATCACCGGGACTGGCAATGACTGTGAAAGTTGGGAAGTGGAGCACCAGCCAGTCGGAAAACAGCGCGGCGTTGAACGAGTCGAGCGCCACATCCTTTGAGCCGACGAGGTGGGTACCGTGGGTCTTGTTGTAGCCCAGCTGGGCCAGGATGTCGGTGTCAATCGGCATCGCGCCGCCGTGCAGCAGCATCATGCCGAGGTTGAGTGTACACCCGGCCAGCACCAGGGCCACCCCAGGGACGCCGCGATTGCGCCAGCCCCACAGGCCCAGGGCTAGTAGCGACACCAGCACCAGCCAGGGCGAACGCATACCGAAAATGACGAACAGTTGTGGCAAAGCTGCCAGCCCCAGCAAGGGCCAGCTTCGCACCGGCTGCGGGGGCCGCCACACGGCTAGCACCCCAATTGTCGCCGCGCATACCGCCATGATGGCAAGCATCAACATCGGCGTTAGCGCGTCACTGCTGGTGCGGTGGTGGCCGGACGACCAGTACCTGGTTGAATACCAGCAGCAAATCCGGAAAGTAACAATCCTCCAGCCACAAGGGCAGCCATGATAGCGTTGATGATGCGTTGCTGCATTGACAGTTCCTCAGCTTTTGTTTTTCTTTTCCCCGCTTCCAGCGGCGGGTATGCTGGAAGAATACAGTCAGCGGCTGACTCGCCGCTGACCATGGCACTGACTCACACGGCAATTTTTGGGGATTTTTGAGATTGCGAGCCGGTGTTATGGAATGCAGCAGCCATGCTGCCGTGCGGGGCCAGGTGGCATACGCATCAAGTTAAGCTCCGGCGGGGGCTTCGGGGGCCGCAGGCCTCCGAAAAAATACGCTGTTTTTGTTGTTTTTTGGCAGCGAAGCAGACCAAAAACAACAAAAACGAGCTATATATTTGGGCGACAGCCCTAAAGTTGCTGCGAATGGGGCCGGGTGGTGCGAGGCGGGAGCATGGCTCCCGCACTCCAAAAGGGCAGGAGAGTTGCTGGGCGGGAGCCATGCTCCCGTAGTCCAAACATGTGCTCACCACTGGCAATAGCACTGCGAAAACACTGTGCGTGCCAACTGCCAACTGGAAAACTGCCAACTGGGGTTTAACTCAACTGTTGGTAGCAGGCCAGGGTGGCCGGGGTGGGGCTTGCGCCGAGAGAGCGCAGGGCGGCATTAAGTTGCTCAAAGGTGCTGCGAATGAGGCGGTGATTGCCGTAGCGGGCGGCCAGTTTCATCAGCTGCATGGCAGTTTCTTCGCGGCAGCTATCCAGTTGCAGAATTTGCTGATACACATCTATGGCCAGGCGGGG
>JALONX010000928.1 GCA_025454695.1 Chloroflexaceae bacterium | reverse complement strand
CGCCCGCCTCGCTCCGGCGTCTACGTGCCGCTGATTGCGGGCGACAACGTTATCGGCAGCATCTCGGTGCAAAGCTACCAGCCGGGTGCATTTAGCGCCAACGATCTGCGGCTGCTTTCGCTGATTGCCGACCAGGCGGCTGTGGCCATCACCAGGGCGCGGGCCTATGGCGAGGCCAACCAGCGGGCGGTGCAGCTGCAAGCCATCCACGAGGTGAGCGAGCGCATTACCGCCATTTTGAACCTGGAACAGCTGCTGGCCTCGGTGGTGCGGCTCATCCGCGAACGCTTTCACTACAACCCGGTGCATATTTTTACGATTGAACCGGAAAGCGATGAGATTGTGTTTCGGGCTAGCACCGACCCGCTGCGCCGCAATGACATGGCGGCCTTCACCATTCCACTGGGCTACGGGATTGTGGGCAGCGCTGCCGCCAGCGGCCAGCCGATTGTGGTGGGCGATGTGCATGCCGACCCGCGCTACATCACTGGCAACCTGGCCACCCGTTCCGAACTGGCGGTGCCGCTGCGTATTGGCGACCAGGTGATCGGCGTGCTAGACGTGCAGAGCGACGAACCAGACGACTTCAATGCCGACGACCTGTTTATCATGCGGACGCTGGCCGACCAGATTGCGATTGCGATTGACAGCGCCAACTCCTACGCCGCCCAACAAGAAGAGGCATGGCTACTCAACGCCATGCTGCAAGTGGCCGAAAACGTGGGCCGGGCCACCACGCTGGATGAACTGCTGGCGATGGTGGTGCGCCTGCCGCCGCTGCTAGTGGGCTGCGACCGCTGCCTGTGCCTGCTCTGGGAGCGCGAGGACGATGCCTTTCAACTCGTGGAAGGCTACGGACTCAGCGGGCAGCAACGCGAGAAACTTGTTGGCCAGACCATCGCCGCCAGCGCTGCGCCCCTGCTGACGAAGTTGCGAGACGAGGTGCGCCTGCTGACGCTGCCCAACGCCCAGCAGCACGCCGGGCAACTCCCCCAGATAGTCGAACCCTGTGGCAGTGGCACGCTGGTGCTGCTGCCGATACTGGCGCGGGCCAGCCTGCTTGGTGCGCTGTTGATTGACTACAATGCCCCAGAACAGCCCCTCGGTTCTCGGCAACTGGCCCTCTACAGCGGTGTCATCGGCCAGATAGCCAGCGCCCTGGAAAGCGCCCTGCTGGCCAACGAAGCCGCCGAAGCGGCCCGGCTGGAACAGGAGCTGCGGGTGGCCCGCGAAATTCAGACCGCCCTGCTGCCTGCCGCCTTGCCAGAAATCCTCGGCTGGGACATTGCTGCCGACTGGCGCTCGGCCCGTATCGTCGGTGGTGACTTTTACGACTTCTGGCGGCTCAAGAGCGGAGGGCCGAAAGCAGGAGAGGAGGAGAACGGGGGAACAGGAGCTGTGGAGGCTGTGGGGGCTGTGGGAGATGGGGACATAACTCATCCCCCCCAACAATCCCTGCAATCCAATGCCAATTTCTCAACTCTCAATGCTCAATTTTCAACTCCGTCAATCCTTGGCTTCGTCATCGCCGACGTGAGCGACAAGGGGGTGCCAGCAGCCATGTTTATGGCCCTGTCGCGGAGCCTGATGCGGGCGGCTGCCCTGGATGGCTCGCCGCCCCATGTGGCTCTGGAGCGGGCCAACCGCTGGATCACCCGCGATTCGGAGTCGGGCATGTTTGTCACGCTCTTCTACGGCCTGCTCGACACCGACAGCGGCCATCTCTGGTATAGCTGCGCGGGCCACAACCCGCCGTTGCTCTACCGCGCCGCCAACGGCTGTTTTGAAGAACTAACGACGAAGGGCATTGCCCTCGGTGTGCTAGAGGAGATTACGCTGCACCAGGCCGAAACCACGTTACTACACCGACGGGCTGACCGAGTCAGTCAATGAGGAACTTGAGGAGTATGGGGTGGAGCGCTTGCGGGCCTGCATCATGCAACATGCGGAGGAAGGGGCCAGCGCCGTGCTGAATGCGCTGACCAGCGGTGTGACCCATTTCACCAGCGGCCAGCCGCCGTTTGATGATGTGACGCTGGTGGTGATGAAGCGCACGGGCGCATCCATAGGCGGGGCGTAGCCCCCACCTCACCGTGTCCAGTGCAAATGCCTATTGCTTTTGCAGGCGCTACCCTTCGGCTGGCTCAGGGGAGTTGCCCTGCATCCCATCGTGTTCAGTGCAAATGCCTATTGCTTGTGCAGGCGCTGCGCCCTGTACCCGCCCAGAGGGGCTAGCCCCTCTGGACTCCCCATTGGGAGCTGCGCCCCCAAACCCCGCATGTGAGTCAGGTGGCGACGACACGAACGGTGGTGGATGCCTCACCTGTACCCATATGCTTGGGGCAATAGCTCAATCTGCAATCTGCAATCAGTCAATCTGCAATTGACAGCAGCCGCCTACCCAGCCGCTGCACGCGCCACCAACTCCCCTTCCGCCTCAGCCTCCATCATGCGACGGAAAAGATCACTCTCCGTGATCATGCCCACGACCCGGTTGTTTTGCACCACCGGCAGCCCACCCACCCGATGCTCAAACAGCAGCCGAGCCACCTCAACCACGGGCGTTTCGGGCGTCACAAAGGCAACATTTCGGGTCATAAACTCACGTAGGGGCAGCCGGGCAACGGTGTAGTACACGTTGTATTCGCGTACATCGGTGGTGGGTGAGGCCGAGATACGGTTGATGTCGCCTTCGGAAACGATGCCGATCAGTTGCCCCGTGGCATCTACTACGGGCAAGCGCCGAATTTGCATGCGCTGCATCAGCGAGCGGGCAATGGGCAGACTCAGGGTCTCAGGGGCGGTAATCGCCGGACAACTCATCCATCGTTGGACGGTATCCATGTCATTTCTCCCTGGCTGGAGGTTCAGTTTGCGGTTTGCAGGGTAGAGCCGCCAGATTTTGCGGCTCTACAGCTTCATCTGTTAACGGGGGAGTACACCTATGTCCAGTGAATGGTGCCCTCGCTCACCTTCACCACGTCACCTTCGCGGTTGAGCAGCAGGCGGATGGAGTGGCGCATGGCGCAATCAATCACCGGGCAGTTTTTCTCCGCAACCTCGGGCTGCACGCCGAGGGGGCATGCCTGTTTATGGTCGCAGGCGTCGCCAAACACCACAAAGCGCGGCGAGCCTGGTGGCCCATCGAGTTGACGTAACGTTAGGGGCACCTCCTTGAGTTGCGGCGCATGCTCCTCAAGGTAGTCGCGAGCAACGCCGAGCAGTGGGCTGGGGGGATTTTTGTGTCGAGGCATGGCGATTCCTTTCACCGCCGAGTACGCTGAGAACGCTGAAAACGTTGAGAAGGAACAGATGAGCTGCGCTCGGGCCAGGCCATCGGCGTGGCGGGTAAGAAACGATATTCTGAAGCTCATTGTAGTCTTTTTGTGAAGCTTTGCACGAGGATGAAAGGCAACTGTGGGTGAGGAAGACGCAACTCGGAGGAACCGCTACCACGGAAACCGGACAGAGCTTTGGTGCATGGTGCAGCGTTAACAACCAGGGTTTTCCCTAGTTTGAGGTGTGAGCTAAGCCAGTAAAATAGTGAGACATTGATTGAGCGTGAACACGTTATTTTTGCGACTATTAACCTTATGAAAAAAGACACTAGTA
>JALONX010000268.1 GCA_025454695.1 Chloroflexaceae bacterium | reverse complement strand
AACGCCATCAGCAAGCCGGTGTATGACCAGCGGAGCGGCGAGCTACGTGAGCCTGAACTGGTTGTGCCCACCGGCCTGGTGATCGCCCATGGACTGCACACGCTGGCCTCCCCGGCCCTGATCGATCTGTTTGACCTGACGCTCTACCTGGAGCCGGACGAACAGCTGCGCCACGCATGGCAAACACAGCGGGATGTGGCTCAACAACGCGCCACTGCCCGGCAACTGGAAGCTCAACACAGCCAGCACGAGCGCGATGCAGTTCGTTTCATTCGCCCGCAGCGAACCAGCGCCGACATGGTGGTACACTTCTTCTGGGATGAAGCGGTGAGCAAAGCCGCTGGGGCCGCCTTCGGCGTGCGGCTGGTGCAGCGCCACCGGGCCACCCGGCTTGATCTGACGGAAGCGTTAGGCGCATTCCAGCAGCAACCGGCCACGGTGCGCCAACAGTTCGGCGTGCAGGATGATGACGGCAACCAGGCGGACATGATTGAACTAGACGCTAGCCTGACCTCCGCTGATGCCGCTGCCCTGGAAGCTTACATCTGGCGGGAGATGCCGGAACTACCGCCGCTGCCACCAAAACAGATTGGCCAGGTGCATGTGGGGCGCGAGTTGCGCCGCAGCCCAACCCTGGCGCTGGTGCAGCTGCTCGTCGCCCACCAGCTGGTGCAGGCAGGCAAGGCCTGATTTCACCACGAAGCACGCGGAGCACGCAGAGAAGAGGGAAATAAGGGAAATGAGGGAAATAGCTCACTGAGACCTATAGTAATTTCCTTTATTTCCTCCTTATATCCCTGTTAAGCGGTTCTTGGTTCTTGGTTCTCGATTCTTGGTTCTTGGTTCTTGGTTCTTTCCACATCATGATACCAACCCGACGCCTGTTGATACTCCTCTTGCTGGCCGCCGTGCCCCTGGCCGGGGCGTCGTTGTTGCCGCTGCTCATCTGGCTAGCATTGGTTTACCTGGCGGCGGTGCTGGTGCTGGTGGCAAGCGATGTGTGGCTCACGCCTGGCCCGGAGCGGATTGAGGTCGAGCGACTGCATGATAACCGCCTCTCCATCGGGGCCGACAACTTGATTACCGTGCTGCTGGCCAACCGCAGCCAGCGCCCGCTCAGCTTTACCCTGCGCGACGAATACCCCTACCAGTTCGTCAGCGATGCCTCCTTCATCAGTGGCGTGCTGCCCGCCTACGAGATTTTTGAGGCCCGCTACCATGTGCGGCCCAACCAGCGGGGCGATTATCGTTTTGGCGGCGTGGTGTTGCGCTACCGCAGCCTGTTTCAGACCTTTGTGCGCCAGGCCCGCTACAAGCTCGACGCCGATGTGAAGGTCTACCCGAATGTGCTGGAGGTGCGCAAATATGACCTGCTGGCCCGCAAAGGGCTGCTGTTCGAGCTGGGGCTACGCCAGGCCCGCATCTTCGGCAGCGGCACCGAGTTTGAGCGCCTGCGCGACTACACCACCGATGACGAGTTCCGCCGCATCAACTGGAAGGCGACGGCCCGGCGGGGCAAGGCCATCGCCGCCGAATATGAGACCGAACGCAGTCAGTTTGTGATGTGTGCGATTGACACGGGGCGGCTCATGCGCCCGCCCATCGCCAACCTGGCCAAAATGGATTATGTCATCAATACCTCGCTGCTGCTCTCGTATGTGACGGTGTTGAAGGGCGACCATGTGGGCTTGCTGACTTTTGCCGATGATGTGGGCAGCTACCTTGCGCCCAAGCGGGGCAAAGGCCAGTTCTACCGCATGCTGGAAGCGCTCTACAATGTGCCCTTTGAGCCGGTGGAGGCCGACTATGGCCGCGCCCTGGGCTACCTGAGCCTGAAGCAGAAACGGCGCTCGCTGGTGGTGGTTTTCACCGACCTAGTGACGCTTGACGCCGCCCGCCCGCTGATCGCAAACATGGCCCGGCTAGCGCAGCGCCATTTGCCGCTCTGCGTCACCATCAGCGATCCGAACATCACCAGGCTGGCCGGGCAGGAAACCCAGAACAGCAACGATGTCTACCAGCGAGCGGTGGCCGAAATGTTGCTGGATGAGCGCCAGATCATTCTCGACACGCTGAACCGCAGTGGCGTGCTAACCCTGGATGTACCCGCCGACAAACTCACCGTCAGCGTGATCAACACGTATCTGGAGTTGAAGGAGCGCGGAAAATTATGAAATATGAAGTATGAGGTATGAAGAGCAGCTAACTTCATATTTCATATTTCATATTTCATACTTCATACTTACTATATGTCGTACTACACTCGTGATACGCTGCCACCCGGCCCGGTGCTGGGGGCGCGCAAAACTAGCATCAATGAGTTTTTCCTTTCCGCCTACACCCTGAGCATCTATGCCGGGTGCGAGTTTGGCTGCCCTTATTGCGATAGCTGGGCCTTCAGCCCCCGCCCGATCAACGAGGCGATTCGGGTGCCGATGGAGCTGCCGCAACGCCTGGCGGACGAACTCCGCAGCGTGCATCGGGGCGACCTCGTTGGCATTACTGCCTTGAGCGATGCCTACCAGCCCGCCGAGCGCAGCTACCGACTCACGCGGCAGGTGTTGCAGGCCCTGGCCAACAACAACCAGCCCTGCATGGTGATGACCAAAAGCCCCACCATCTTGGAAGACGTGGGGCTGCTGCAACAGATCAACCAGCAGAGCCTGGCGATTGCACTGATCACCATTCCTACGCTCGACGAGGCGCTGGCGGCCAAGCTGGAAGGCAAAGCCCCGCCGCCAGCGGAACGGCTGGCCCTGGCGCTGAACCTGAAGCAGGCGGGCATTCCCGTAGGCGTGGCGGTGCTGCCAATTATGCCCTACGTAAGCGACAGTGATGTGCTGCTGCGGAACCTGTTGCGGGGCTGTGCCGAAGCGGGCGTGGATTTTGTGGTCTGGGACTATCTACACATTCCCCACGAGCGCCATCTCATCCGCATCAACGAGGTGCTGGCGCGGGTAGGCTGGTATCCGGCCAGCTACTACCGTGACCTTTACATCGGCAAACCCTACGTCAACAGCCACTACCGCAAGGGGCGCGATTGGGCGATGCTCAACATGTGCGATGGCCTGGGACTGGAAGTGTGTGCGCCCCACAGCCTGTTTGCGGGCAAGCTGCGCCCGGCCAACGAGGCTGCCCTGCTGCTGAAACACGCCGCCATCCGCGACAACATTCACGGTCGCCAGAACCTGGCCCGCCTCCACCGCAGCCTCGCCGACCGCATCTACAACGGCGACATTCCCACCTTTGAGTTAAACGCGAGTCCACTGAAGGACGAGGTGCTGGCCCTTTTCAATGCATAAAACGCAGAGACGCAGAGGATGAGAGACGCAGAGCTTGAAGGCAGCCAGCCCCTATACCATCCTGTCATTCATACTTCACACATCATACTTGATCAATTTACAACTCGTTCGGCCTGGGCGCGGAGGCGGGCGAAGAGGCGCTGGCGCAGTTCGGTGAGGCGGTTCTGGTATTCGGGGGTGTCTATACGGTCAGTCCACATCACCAGGGCGTCTTCGCCGTTGTCGGTGTAGTAGCGCGGGCGGGTGCCCTGGGGCCGAAAGCCATATTTGAGGTAGAGGTTCTGGGCTGCCGTGTTGGAAACGCGCACTTCGAGGGTAAGCATGGGGGCGCGGAGCTGCATGGCGCTGTCAATCAAGCCCACCAGGAGCAGTTCGCCCACGCTGCGCCCCCGGTGCTGGGGGTCAACTGCAATCGTGGTCACGTGGGCCTCATCCACCGTCAGCCAGACGCCGCCGTAGCCGACGATGGGAGCCACAACGCCGTTGGAAACCACCTGGGGCGAAAACAGGTTTGCAAAGAAAGTAGCAAACAGGCCACGGGGCCGAGGTGTGGCCGAAGGCGGCGTGTAGCTGGCCCGTGCCACAATGTAACGGCAGGCGCTGGTGTTTTGAAGTTCACGCCGGTAGGTGTTGGCCGACCAGGGGGTGGTGAAGCTCTGGCTTTCGATCTCCTGCACCCTGGGGATATCGGCCTCCGCCATTGGTTCGGTGAAGTAGTACACCGGCGAACCTCTGCTCTGTCTGTATTCACCACCGAGAAAGGCCAGAAAATCTCTCGCAAAGCCGCAAAGGCGCAAAGGAGTCGCAGTTGCATGTCCATCTGCAAACCTTTGTGCCTTTGTGCTGTTGTGAGAACGTCTCTGTGCCTCCGCGGTACAACTTATGGTCGCTGCTCCAACGGTGTGGCGCTGGTCACGGTGAACAGGCTCTGGTAGGCTCCGTCCTTGCCGAAATTACCGCCGGTCTGGAAAGTGCCAGTCACTTCCACCAGGCCCCACACATAGCCGGGCGGCGTGCCTGGCCCCATGTTCAGCTCCGAAGATTTGTCGGGCGGGAAGCCTTCCATCCAGATAGCATTCTCCATCGGCTGCGGATTGGTGCCGCCTTCCTCAGTCGTCACCCCTTCCGCCAGCACATAGATTGCGCCGTTCCAGAAATAGTAGCCCTGCGTCGTCACCGTCTGCCCGTTGTAGGCCTGGGGGTTCTGGCGCAACTCAAAGAACGAAACCTTGCCTTCACCCAGCCCCCGGTTTTCGATCCGGTGTTCAACCCGTTGAATCTGCTCGATCGCCTCGGCCTGCGACACTTGCATGCGAAACTTAAACTCACCATTCGGCCCGTAGCTACCCTCGTTGGTGAACATGCCCGTCACCCGTACCATGCCATACACCGAATCGCCCGGGCGATGCAGGTTGGCGGTCACATCGGCGGGAAACCCTTCGATCCAGATCTGCTCACCTAATGGCTGCGCATCTAACCCGTTGTCCAGCGTTGTTACCCCGGCTGCAAGCACCGCCGTAGAAGGGTTACCGGGCCGCCAGAGGTAGGCGCCATCCACGGTAATCTCCTTACCAGCAAACTCCTGGGGCTTTTCAATCACATCGAGAATGTAGAGGCTCCCGCCAGAGAAACCGGCTGGCCCCGAACAGGTTGATAGCAACATCAGGCTGATGAGCAATGCGGCGAGCGTCATGGCCTGCCGTAGTGTGCGAACCATCGGCCTCCTCCTCAATAAACGAACGTGTATCTGCCTACTACAAAAACCAGCGCGATTATAGCAGAAGGGGTGCCAGGTGGCAACGGCAAGCCAGCACTGGCGCGAATCTGACAAAAAGTTGATAATTCGCCGAGTTTTATCTTGACAGTACTACTTTTGACCAGTATTATAAGCTTACCAGGGTGTTATTCTTAACCAACCCTTGATACATGTGGCTACAACTGGACAGCGACACGACTGCGCTGCCACTGTTCGCCGCACCTTAACAACTTCATAGGAGGCAACCTGTGTTAGAACTATTATGGGCCGTGCTTGGCCTGCTTCTCGGTTCGGCGCTAGGTGGGTTCGCCGGGATCAGGTGGTCGGCTAACGCCGCCAATGCCCGCATCCGCCAGCACGAAACGGAAGCTCGTTTACTCGTCGAAGAGGCACGTTCCCAGCAAAAAGAACTCCTGCTTCACGCGAAGGATGAATCCTTACGCATGCGCAACGAGGCGGAAGCAGAACTGCGTGAAGCCCGCCAGGGCCTGCAAAAACAGGAAGAACGAATTCAACGCAAAGAAGAGAACCTCGACCGCAAGATCGAGGGGATCGAACGGCGTGAACGACAGATACAGAACCGCGAACGCCAGATTGAACAGCTGCACCAGGAAGCTGAACGCCTTAAAGATCAGCAAGTGGCGGAACTCGAACGCATCTCGGCCCTGAACCGCGACGAGGCCCGCAGCATCATTCTGGCCGAAGTAGAAAAGGAAGCTCGCGACGACTCGGCCCGCATCATCCGCGAGATCGAACAAACGGCCCGCGAAGAGGGCGATAAAACGGCCCGCAAGATCATCAGCATGGCCGTGCAACGGGCCGCATCGGAATATGTTGCCGAACTCACGGTGTCAACCGTGACTCTGCCCGGTGAAGACCTGAAGGGACGAATCATCGGGCGCGAAGGCCGCAATATTCGGGCCTTCGAACAGATCACCGGCGTTGATATCATTGTAGACGACACGCCTGAAGCGGTGACGCTTTCCTGTCACGACCCGGTACGTCGTGAAGTCGCTCGCCAGGCATTGCTGAAGCTGCTCAAGGATGGTCGCATTCACCCCGGTCGGATTGAAGAGGTGGTGCAAAAAACCCAGCTTGAAGTAGACCAGTTGATGCGCGAAGAGGGCGAACGTGTCGCTTACGAAGCCAATGTCCAGGGGCTGCACCCTGATCTGATCAAGCTACTTGGGCGGCTCAAATACCGCACCAGCTATGGTCAAAACGTGCTGCACCACTCGCTGGAATGTTCGTTGCTCGCTGCCCACATGGCGGCAGAACTGGGCGCGAACATCAATGTCGCCAAAACGGCGGCCCTCCTGCACGACATTGGCAAAGCGGTAGACCACGAAGTCCAGGGGCCACACGCCCTCATCGGGGCCGATATTGCCCGCCGCCTGGGGCGCGCACCAGCAATCGTGCATGCCATTGCCGCACACCACAACGACGAAGAGCCGCAGACGGTGGAAGCGTTTCTCGTGCAAGCGGTTGATGCGATCTCGGGCGCTCGGCCCGGCGCACGCCGCGAAACGCTCGATTTGTACATCAAACGCCTGGAAGCACTGGAAACGGTCGCCACCTCCTTCAGTGGCGTACAACGGGCCTTTGCCGTTCAGGCAGGTCGGGAAGTGCGGGTGATGGTGCAGCCAGATTCGATTGACGACCTGGCCAGTATTCATCTCGCCCGCAATGTTGCCAAGAAGATTGAAGAAAGCCTGCAATACCCCGGTCAGATTAAAGTCACTGTGATTCGGGAGACGCGGGCGGTAGATTTTGCGCGTTAACGGCCGGGCCGCCCCACGTTAATGCTTCACCATGCACCAGGAGGAACGCCCGCCATGAGTCTCAACGCTGCATCTGACGACCCAGATATTGTTTCGACAAACAACCCAACAGACTATGAGGAGGAACGAATGAGCAATTCCCAGTCGCTTCCCGTTGCACGCGCTGTCGGTGGCAGCGCAACCCCTACCGCCGAAGACCTCCACGCCGCTGAAGTGCTGAAGGTCTCGACGCGCTCTCGCCCCAGTGCCGTGGCCGGTGCGATTGCCGGTGTCATTCGCGAAAGCGGTGCAGCCGAGGTTCAGTCAATCGGTGCTGGTGCAACCAACCAGGCCATCAAGGCCGTTGCTATCGCGCGCAGCTACCTGAGCGAGGAAGGCATTGATATTGTGTGCGTACCCTCGTTCATTGATGTCGCCATTGATGAAGAAGAGCGCACCGCCATTCGCCTGCTGATCGAACGGCGCTAACTGCCGCTGTGTATCGCCGCTGTTCCGCTCTCACTCCCTTGGGGGTGAGAGCTTTTTTATCCCTTGAGCTGCGTTATGGACGAAATCGCCCGTGCCCTCGCCGCCCATCCGCCCTTCGACCAGCTGCCATTAGCCCTGCTGGAACAACTGGCAGCCACCATGCAGATCGAATATTTTGCCGCTGGCACCGATGTGCTGACTCATAACGGCCCGCCTGCCAT
>JALONX010000267.1 GCA_025454695.1 Chloroflexaceae bacterium | reverse complement strand
CACTCGTAACTTGTAACTCGTCATTCGTTACTTGTGTAGTCCGAAGCGGGCGGCCACATCGGGGGCGTAGCGAGGCAAATCCTGGCGCAGGCGCAGCACGGCCACGTCTTTGGCTTTGGCCTCCACCATCACATCAAAGGGCACACCGGGCGGGGCCTGGCGCAGCACATTAATAAACTCAAAGGGGTTGATGTAGTCGGCGTGGTTCGTCCACTGGGGCGGCTCGGGCACCTCTTCGTTTTTGCCCGTGGCCGGGTTCTTCCGTTTGATCAACTTCATCTCGGTGCGGGGAGTGGAGAAATGGATTTTGGGCCGCACTCCGGCGGGCCATGTGGCCAGCGAGCGGGCCAGGGCTTCGGCCACGCTGAGGTGATCGGGTTTGCACATCTGGTGGTGGTAGTCGTAGACCACCGGAATGCCGCTGCGTTCGTGGATAAACAGCACATCGCTCACGGTGAAGCGGATGTCGTCGTTTTCCAGCACCAGCCGCCGCCGCGCCGCCGCACTCAGCCGTTCCAGGTTGGTGATAAAGCGGGCCACGCTGCCGTCGTGGTCGTTGTACACCCCACCGACGTGGATGACCACCACCGCCTCCGGCCCCAGGCCCATCAGGTCGAGCAGGGCCACTTGCGCCTCGATGTCGGCAACACTTTTGGCCACCAGCGTCTCGTCGGGGCTGTTCAGCACGATGTACTGGGATGGATGGAGCGAGAGCCGCAGGCCCTGGCTCCGCGCCCGTTCGCCCAGAGCAGCCAGTTCGGCGGCGCTCTCCTCCAGCTGGCGGTGAAACTGGGGCATGTCGGGGTGGGTGAGGTAGGGCGCAAGGTCCGAACTCATGCGGTACATGCTGATATTGTGCTGCTGGAGATAATCAAAAATCTGGTGCAGGTAGCCCAGGCTCACCAGGAGATGAGGACTGTTCTGCCAGCGGCGCGTGTCGTTGGCGGGCACCTCTGGCAGGCCCAGCACCTTCACCGCAAAGCCCAGCCGCATGGGGGTTGTGTCATCGTTCATAGCTGGTAATAATGCAACAGCTATGCCACAGGTTCATTTTGGATGTGCGATGTTGGATTTGGGATTGAAGTTGGCACGCTATGAGTCACGACCACACCAGCCCCAGCACCCGCTGGACGAAATCTTCATAGCCGTCGGTTGCGAAGTTGTAACCCGCACGGCGGCGCACCATGCGCAGGGCCACCAGTTCCTGGTCGGGAACGACGACCAGATATTGCCCCAACGATCCTTCGGCACAGTAGGCCCAGCGTGTGTTTGTCGCCGCGTCGGGCCGACGCAACCAGAGCAGCCCGAAGGCTGACTTGTAGGGCTGGCTCTGGGCCAGCATCTCCGTCACTCATTCCTGGGTGATGATGCGGTGGTCGTTCCACATACCGTTTTGCAGCACCAGCTGCCCAATCTTAAGCAGATCATTATGTACTATGCGCAAACAGCCCTATCATTCCTCATAGCATGATCGCCATTCACCCCGAGTCGTGTTACACTTCGGCAGGAAGCAAGAACCAGTAGCGAACATGGGTGAGCAGCATATGATTGTACTGGTAGCACACTATCGGGCCAGAACTGGCCAGGGCGATGCCGTGGCAGCCGCCATGCAAACGATGGTTGACGCAGTGAAAGCCAACGAACCGGGCTGCCTGCTCTACCACCTCTGCCGAGCCACCGACGACTCTGACTCATTCCTGATCTACGAACAGTACGCGGACGAAGCTGCTTTGGAGGCCCATCGCAACGCGCCCCATTTTCAAGCCATCATTCTCGACACAGTTGTACCACTGCTGGAAAGCCGCGAGCGCACGTTGTATCACCTGGTAGCCCAGTGATAAATTTGGGGGAGATTATGCCTGCACGAACCACAACCGACACGACACCCAAAAACGAACATGCAAAATCCACAAATGGGATCAGCCCAGAAGTGACCGAGTTGAAAGACACCATTATTGAAACCAGACATTCGCTGACCATTCAAGGTCGCACCATCCGCTACACGGCCCGCGCTGGCACCATGGTGCTGAAGGAAGAAACCGAAGGCGAGGGTGAAAAAAGCGGCCTGTCGGAAGGCGAAAAGGCCCGCGCTACTATCTTCTTTATCTCCTACACCCAGGATGGAGCCGACGCCAGCCGCCCCCGCCCGATCACCTTTGCTTTTAACGGCGGGCCGGGGTCGTCGTCCGTCTGGCTGCACCTGGGCGTGTTTGGCCCCCGCCGCGTGCAGATGAGCGGCAGCACCGCGCCCATGCCGCCACCCTACCGCCTGGTGGATAACGACCAGAGCATTCTTGACCAGACCGATCTGGTGTTTATTGACCCGGTGAGCACCGGCTACAGCCGCGTCGTTGCGGGCGACAAGGCCAAAGATTTTCACGGTTTCACCAAAGACATTGAGTCCGTCGGCGATTTTATTCGGCTCTACACCACCCGCTACAACCGCTGGAACTCGCCAAAATATCTCGCAGGCGAGAGCTACGGCTCCACCAGGGCGGCAGGGCTTGCGGGCTACCTGCACGAGCGCCACGGCATGTATCTCAACGGCATTATTCTGGTCTCCGCCGTGCTCAACTTTCAGACTGTAGATGCCCAGCCCGGCAACGACCTGCCCTATATTTTGCACCTGCCCACGTACACCGCCAGCGCATGGTTTCACAACCGGCTCGACGATGATTTGCAACACAACCTGCACGATACGCTGAAAGAGGCAGAACAATTCGCCCGCACCGAATATACCCTGGCCCTAATGCAAGGCGCGGCCCTGCCCGCCGAAGAGCGCGAGCAGATCGTGCGCAAGCTGGCCCGCTACACTGGCCTCTCGCCCAGCTACCTCGGACGGTGCGACCTGCGGCCTGAAATTATGCGCTTCACCAAGGAGCTACTGCGCGATCAGGGGCGCACGGTGGGGCGGCTCGACAGCCGTTTTACTGGCAGCGACCGCGACGCCGCAGGCGAACAGCCAGAGTTCGACCCCAGCATGGCTGCCATCACTGGCCCGTACACGGCCTTAATTTATGACTATGTGCGGGGCAGCCTCAAGTTTGAAAGCGACCTGACCTACGAGGTACTCACCGGGCGCGTCAGCCCGTGGAACGTGAAGGAGTTCGAGAACCGTTACATTGATGTGGCCGACACGCTGCGCAAAGCCATGCGGATGAACCCACACCTCAGGGTCTACATCGCCAGCGGCTACTACGACCTGGCCACGCCCTACTTCGCCACCGACTACACCGTGAACCACCTGGGGCTGGATGCCGAAGCCCAGAAAAATATCAGCATGGGCTACTACGAGGCAGGCCACATGATGTACATTCACCCCGAATCGCTGGCCAAGATGAAGCGGGAACTCAGCCAGTTCATCCACAGCGCTATCCCGTCGGTGGAGACGGGGCTGGTGGTGAAGTAGGCTGCGTACTACGTGCTGCGCCTGCCCTGCCGTTCGACAAGCTCACGAACCGCGAACGCGAAGGGTACTGCGTAAATTTCTGAGACTTACGCAGTACGTAGTACGCAGCACGTAGTACAACTTACGCTTCCTCTTCTCGGCACGCCACATTGCTCCAGCCCGAGCGGAAGGGCCGGGCCACCCCGGCCTCCGGGTTGTAGGCGTGTCGCCACACACAGCCGGTATCATTCCCCAGCAGGTGAATGCTGACCGATGGCACCTCAGATGTTGTGGCAACGCTGTGAATATCGCCCTCTGGCGGCAGCAGCATGTAAAAATCCCCCGGCTTGATCTGATTTGACGCCACCAGTTCCAACGGCGCATGCTCCTCGTCGCCGTCGTGGTGGTGATGCACGCCTGTGCCATCATCCAGGCGGCGGTAGACCCGTTCGTCCTGTTCACCCGCGTAGAGACCCACCAGCCCCCAGGCCAGGTGATCGTGGACGGGGGTGGCAGCACCTGGCGGCACCACCAGGCTAAACAGCGACAGGTCGCCAGCGCCGGAGCGGTAGAGTAGCCAGGTGGCAATGCCGCCGCCCATGCCGCCATCCGGGTTGCCCTGCATAAACACCGCCGGGAGCCAGGTGGGGTCAGCCAGCAGCTCAGCAAAGGCCGGGCGCAACGACTCAAGGGCCGGGGCGGGCGGGGCGGCGGCCAGGGCCTGCTGCACCTGGGCTATAAACTGGCGCATGCGGGGCGTGTCGAGGATGAACTCGTCGTTTCCTGGTTCGGTTGGCGTGGCCATAAACAGACTCCCCTTGCCAAAAATATCCTGCCACGATTGTACCGCACCATGTCCACGCTGGTCACAGCTTAGCGCTGGCCCTCAAGCGCCGCCGCTTCCTGGTCAAGCCCAGCGGCGATGTCGTCCCAATCGGGGCCAAAGGCGCGGAGATCATTGGCAGCCCGGCGACGAATAACGGCGTTGCCGGGTTGCAGCAGGCAAGCCAGGCGAAAGGCCAGGTTGCGCAACCAGACCGGCACCTCATCATAGTAGTTGGCTTGCATGTCATCCAAAAACGCTTCGATCTCGGCAGCCCCACTAAACGTGAGCTGTTCAAGGAGGCGATACTCTGCTTCCCGTTGCTGCAACGCCAGCCCCGTCCGAGCCGCTTGCGCAGCCGGGTTCTCGTCCAGCGCAGCACTCAGGCGCGCCACCTCGTGCCATGCGTTAATCAGTTGGCTCATAGCTCTGTCATCCTTTGAGTCCAAAACCTGCGGTATACACACCACCTACGGCACCTGGTAGTAGGTGGTAATGCTGACCCTGCCGTCGGGTAGCTGAGAAACACGATATTCTACATTTACTCCGTTAATGTTGACAGATCGTGTGACTACGCCAGAGCCTGCGGTTGGCAGGGTGTTGCCCGCACTTCGGAACGCATCAATATCGTTAATGATAGCTGGCTCAATATCATCGGGCGTGAGTCCTGAAGTACGTAAGTCAGTTACCACCCCACCAGGGCCAGTATGCGGGCGATTGTAGGCATGCCCAGTATTAAACTGGAATGTTGTTCCATCTACGGTTGTTGTTCGCCGTAGGTGGGTGCCAGCCCCAGAAGATGTAAAAACACACGAACCGCTTGAAGCAAGTGGCCCAAGCACGACTGGCTGAAACAGTGGACTGGCCACCGCCGCCACTGGCAGCAGCGGAACGCCAAAACCAACACACGGCAACCGCCGCGCCCCACCCGCAACCTCGTCCGCCGAGCGCCGTCCGGCGATGATGTCGTCGAGGTTGCGGAAGACAGCGGCGACTTCATCGCCGTATTTGGCACTGATTTTGGCAATCGTGGCTGCCTGCCCCCCAGCGGGCCACATAGCAGCAAGCGATAAGGCGGCGCCAGCCCAATCGCCACGGATGGCTGAGATAATCGCGTTGATAAAGTCAGCGATCTCGCCAACGCCAGGAATAAAGCCAAACAGGTCAAGGGCCAGTTGGGCCCAATCCCAGAAGCTAAAATTGGCGAAGGGATTGCCGCCAGGATTCCCCGCTTGAGTTCCAGTACCAGGGTTGGTGGCAGGCGCACCGCCACCACCGCCGCCCGGTGTGGTTGCCGCCGGTGCGCCGCAGCCTGCGCTGCCGCCGCCAAAGCGCCCCAACTGGCAGGTAAACACCTGCACCAGGCTGTTGCCAATCTCGCCGCCACGGGTTGAGAACATCACCGCCAGGCCCAGAATCAGCACGGCGGTGGCCATAGCCAGGCCCGCTTTCTGCACCAGCAGCGACCCCCGTTCATTATGCCATATCTGCCGCGCCTGCACGGCGTGGTGATTCCAGTGCATTGTGCGCCTCCTTCCAGGTATATGTGAACACAGCAACGCCCACGCCACGTGGCATGTGCGTGTTGAACTGCCCGAACACTCCGACAACGAGGCGAAGAGAAACCCGGTTGCCAGATCAGTACTTCTATAGCAGATTGCAGATTGGCTGTTGCCCGCAGGGCGGCGCGCAGCGCTATTGCAGATTGTAGATTGGCACAGCACTGGTATGCGAAAAAACCACATGCTGCTGGCTCAACCAATGTGCAAACTACTATAGGTTTGCTAATGGTATGGTACTAAAGCACACAGGGAAATGGAAGGGGCAGGTGTAACAAGAGTGTAAACAATGCGCGTGTGAGGATTGGCCGTTGGCAGTTAGCCGTTGGTAGTTAGCAGTTAGCAGTTAGCAGTTGGCAGTTGGCAGTTCGTCGTTGGCCGTTCGCATTCAACGCAGGAAGACGTTGTGGGAACGGCCAACTGGAAACCGTTTTTTGGGCCGTAGACAAGAGTTTTAGTGCTCGCTGTGGCACCATGCGGGGCTACGACTTCTTAAACATCACTGCCCCCAGCGGCGGCACGGTGATGTTGAGCGAGCAGGGCCGCCCGTGCATAGGCACCGGCACCGCTTCCACCCCGCCCATGTTGCCGTGGCCGCTGCCCCAATATTCCTGAGCATCGCTGTTGAAGATTTCGCGCCAGTAGCCACCGTGGGGCACACCAACCCGGAAATTCTCGCGCACCACCGGGGTGCAGTTGCACACATACAAAATCATGTCGCCCGAACTGCTCTTGCGCAGGAAGCTGTAGGTGCTGGTATCGGCGTCGTTGGCGTCCACCCACTCAAAGCCCGCCGGGTCGCAGTCCCACTCGTGCAGCGCCGGTTCATCACGATAGACGCGGTTCAAATCGGCCATGCAGCGCTGCACTCCGGCGTGGTTGGGGTATTGCAGCACATGCCATTCCAGGCTCGTGTCGTGGTTCCACTCGCTCACCTGGGCAAATTCGCCGCCCATAAACAGTAGCTTTTTGGCGGGCTGGGCATACATGTAGCTAAACAGCAGCCGCAAGTTGGCGAAACGCTGCCACTCGTCGCCGGGCATTTTGCCCACCAGCGAACCCTTGCCATGCACCACTTCATCATGCGAGAGCGGCAGGCAGAAGTTCTCGGTGAAGGCGTAGAGCATGCGGAAGGTCATTTCGTTGTGGTGGTAGCGGCGAAAGAGCGGGTTGCGAGCCATATAGTGCAGCGTGTCGTGCATCCAGCCCATGTCCCACTTCATGCCAAAACCTAGCCCACCCACATAGTTGGGCCGCGACACCATGGGCCACGAGGTGGACTCTTCGGCAATTGTCTGCACACCAGGGAAAGCCCGATAGACCTCTTCGTTGAAGCGGCGCAAAAACATAATTGCTTCGATGTTTTCTTTGCCGCCGTACTGGTTGGGAATCCATTCGCCCTGCTTGCGCGAATAGTCCAGGTAGAGCATCGAGGCCACTGCATCCACCCGAATGCCGTCAATATGATATTTTTCGAGGAAGCAGAAGGCGCTGCTGATCAGGAAGCTGCGAATCTCGTTGCGCCCGTAGTTGAAGATGTAGCTACCCCAATCCGGGTGGTAGCCCTTGCGCGGGTCGGCATGCTCGTAGAGGTGCGTGCCATCGAAATAGCTCAGGCCGTGCAGGTCGGTGGTGAAGTGGGAGGGCACCCAGTCCAGAATCACGCCGATGTTGCGCTGATGCAGGTAGTCAATCAGGTACATAAAGTCTTGCGGCGTGCCGTAGCGACTGGTGGAGGCGAAGTAGCCGGTGGTCTGGTAGCCCCACGAGCCATAGAAGGG